>JAZQGK010000057.1:0-3756 GCA_045539975.1 Candidatus Scatosoma sp.
TATATTATAAATCACCTAATATACGATTGTCAAGTAAATAATCGTATATTATGCGATAATTTTTACAGGCAACGGATAAGGAGAAACAAAAAAATGACCTTAGAAATTATACAAAAACGGTTACGTGAAAGTATCAAAAGTTCGTCGCTCTCACAAAAAGAAATCGCAAAAGCCGTAAACGTATCCCCACAAACCATTTCCAAATATATGAAACAAAATATTTTTCCTGCTTTGGATACGTTAGCAAAACTCTGCCAACTGTTAGACGTACACGCCGATTACATTCTTGGACTGTCCGATTACTAACGGTTATGAAAAATTAAAACAAACTAAAAACTCCTCCGTTTTGGAGGAGTTTTTTCTATCTCGTTAAGAATTGATTTTTAACATGTTTTCTTTGAATTGCGCAAGGTTGCCCTCGTCGGCGAAATAATCTTGCCTAAATATATAATCGCAATATTTGATTTTTTCTACCAACGCCGTGCCGGCGCTCTTGTATGCGCTAAGCTGCGCGTCCGTCACCATGTCGCCACGGTACAATACATTATTGACGCTCCTTGCCACGATGCCGTCGGAAATAAAGGTATCGTACGCTCTGGAATACAACACGGATTGCTTATCCGACAACACTGAGTTCCCATAATACAGATTGCTATAATAGCGAATCCCCAACAAATCCAACACCGTCGGCACAATATCCGCCGTGCAGGTGAATTTATCCACAAACCGCTCTTTGCCCTGTTTTTGCAATTCGGCTGAGAGGTCGGAATCGTAAATCATGAGAGGTACGTTATACAAATCGGTGAACTTGCGTTCCGTTTCATAACCGTCGATGTCTTTCACGAAATCGCTGAGCGCGTGATAGTACGCGTTATGGTCGCCAAACAACACGATAATCGTATCGTCAGCAAGCCCCTTGCTTTCCAAATCCGCGCGCAGTTTTCCGATTGCCGCGTCCGTATTCAGCGCCGTCACCATATACTGGAAGAGAATTTCTTGGTCGTCCGTCATATAACAATACGGCGAAGGCTCGTCTTCTTTTTCCTTGATAATTTCGTAATCGCCCTTTTCAAACGCTTCTCGCAAAGCTTCTTCCAAGCGCGTCTGCTCCGCTTTTAAATTATCGCGGGCATAATATACGCCGTGCATGGTAATCGTCGTGATATAGCTGTAAAAACTTTCGCCCTTGGCGTAGTCTAAATATTCCGTGCCAACCACCCTTTCGTCCGTCTTCTCAGAGACGTCTTTGGGGGCAATTAAATTTCGCGCCGTATACACCATTTCGGTGTCCAAGTTTCGTAAACCGCCGCCTGCGCCGCTGTCCGCAAACATGGAGTTATGGAAACAAGCTTTCTCTTCCACGCCTGCTTTTACCCAAGCGTCCGAAATATCCTTCATGTCAAACATGTCCGTCATGCCCTCGAACCCGAACGCGATATGCGCTTTGTCGCGGTTATAGAAAGTTTTAAAACCGTTGTGGAAGGATTTTTTGGATACGTGTTCTTCGCGCAAAATTTCCAACAGGTTGGGAATGGTATGCGGCAACGTATTGTCCTCGTAATCGTAATTGATATACGCTTCCGTGGGATAGCTGCCCATGATACTAATCGTCTCCGCAATGTCCGTCTTTTCACGGGAATGGAAATTGCGCATTACCAAACTCTCGTTATAAAATTGACGGAGATTTGGATAAAGTTCCTGCATCTGTTCCGTCGTAAACGGCAATGCGTTGGGGTAATCGTCAAACGCCTCGTCGGCGCTTAAAAACGCATACCATTCCAAGGATTCCGCAAGGACGGTGATAACGTTCTTTCCGCTTGCCAAACCGTAGTACTGCGTAGGGATAGAAATATTTTCTTCGCTGTAAATAAAGCTTTCAATATTCTCGTCGGAAAGAGTGCTGGTGTCCTTGAAAATCGCGCCGGAGAACTCACCGATGAGGTTGCCGATCATGCCGTATGCAGAGTACGCGCTTTCCGCTTTGCCGTTGATCATTTCGTCGTACTTATCCACGCCGTTGCGGGGATAGTACACGGCGATGGAAACGCCCGTCACCGCGATCCCGACAATCGAGATTGCGGAATAGAACCAAGCGGAATGTTTATATTTTTTCACCGCTTTGCGTTCGTGCGTCATGCGCAAGCCGTACACCACGAACAACGCGCAGAAAAACAGACCGCTGTAAAAGGTGATAAAGTTGACGGGGATACTTTCCAAAATCCCGAACGCGTCGTTGCGCAGATTGAGCATCCCGAAATCGAAATACTGACCGGTCATGTCGTAAATGACGGAGAATACGAGGTCGAGAACCGCCTGCACCGCAAGCAGAACGGCATACACGATAAACCGTATGCGGTGGTTGGGTATCAAAAGCGTCAACAGCGTAATTGTAACCAGTACGCCCAAGGAAATGAACGGGCGCGCCATAAACGGATTTTTCTCTACGGAAAATACCGCTATCATCTCCACCAGTACGGCGAAAACAAAATATAAAACCGCCAGCCTATTTTCTTTCAGCCAGCCGAATATTTTTTTTGTCATTTCTCGTTTTTCCATAGAATTTCCACTCCGCCGAACCATTCGGCTATACCCGTCAAAGGATAGTTTGCGAAATTTTAAAAATTTAGAAAATATAGATAAGCAAAATCAAAACGAAAGATTTTGCGCTCTGTTTCATCGTGAGCCCGTCTATCACCATAAACGCGGGATAGAACAAACAAAAATAGGTGATACCAAACCCAAGCGTCAGCCCCGACGTCAATACGTCGTACAAGGCAAACAGCATGAACAGCCCGAAATAAAACCCGAAATACAAGCCTTGTTTTTGGCTGTCGTTCTTTCCCAAAAGAGAGAGTTCTAACGCGATTTTGCGCGTGATGGAAAGCATCCATACAATCCATGCGCATTTCATACAGTTGCGCACGATTACGCCCACTTTGTTGAACAAATCGTACCCCGTTACTTTCTCGCCGATGTCATAGAACGGCTTTACTTGGAAATCGATTTGCGCGCTTAAAACCAAAATACAAACGGAAACGATACCCGTCAAAAAGAATACGTTGCGCATAGGCAAAAGCGGCGTTTTTATCTTGGGAGTTCTTGGTTTCTTTTCCGCTTTTTTCACCGTATCCGCCTGCGCGTTTTCCTCGGCAGTTTTCTCATTCGTCGCGGACATGCCTACGCCGTTTTCCGTTTTTTCGGTTGTTTGTGAAATCGTTTCGTCCGCCAAAGCCGCTTTCTTTTCCAGCTTTTTCTCTACGATGAGAATCACCGTCATCTCCACCGCCCACAAGATAATCGTGATGATATCTTTCACGAACGGGCGCATCTGACCATACCCCACCCAGTCGAATAAAGGCACGGGAACGGCGGCGATAAACGGCGTCACGATAACCGCGAGAAAATACACCGCATAGCGCAGGATATTTTTCCATAATCTATTTTTCGAAAATCCACTTTCCATCTCTTGGGTTCCTTGTCAGCTCAGCGCGTCCGCGCGGAGACGTTTGCTGTTTTATATTATAAAACAATACAAATTTTTTTTCAACCTTTAACAGCCCCGTAATACCAATTTTTTTCGTTTTTTTTCCTTTCTATGCGAAAATTTAAATAATTACCACCTTTTTTCACTTTTTCGAGTAAATATCCCCCACTAAAGTGGGGGCTTTATTTTGCGCACTAAAGTGCGTGGATACTGGCGTAGGCGTCCCAACGCCATCTCAACTCGCCTACTGCACACAAGCAAGCGGTGATTTA
>JAZQGK010000058.1:0-3721 GCA_045539975.1 Candidatus Scatosoma sp.
GAATGGTGAAGAACACGTCGGTTCGCGCGAGGAGTGATAGCGACGACGCTCTCCGAGGGTTCCCTTTTAAGGGTGTCGGAGTTTCCCGCGAAAAGGTTCGATTTAGGTTGGTTAAGGGTCACGAGCAAAAAAGACAAGCAATAATGCTTGTCTTTTTTGCTGTATGGTGACACCGCACGGATTGACTTGAACCCATCGGGTTCGGAAAATCACGGTAGGGATTTTCTTTGAGCGTAGCGAAAGCCCCCGTACGGGAATGGTGAAGAACACGTCGGTTCGCGCGAGGCGGTTTATCGCCGACGCTCTCCGCTTGCGGAGTATCGGAGATACCCGTACGGGTACCATAGAAAAAGCACAGGAGCTATCCTGTGCTTTTTGCTATATTTTGACTCCATATGAGGCGTTATTCATATTTTTTTGTAATACAACTGTATAGTGCTATTTTAAATTTTGCTTAGTAAATATTTATAAAAATCTTCCGCAAAGAGAATCTCGAAAAAAAGAAAACGGTGGTATTTCGCAAGCGGATCAGCGCGAAAACCACCGTTTTTTCGGTCTTTAAGTCGGTGAATCTGGTCGAAAAAAAGCGACGACACCAAAACCTAAGCGCCGCAGGCGCGCGCTCGCAAAAGTCAAGGTGTCGTCTTACACTCGTATAATGTAATTTGGTTTTATTTTACAGGTAAAAATTCAATTATATGGGTACAACTAAACTTTTAAAAAACTAAATGACATACGTATTGTTTGTGATAAGTTTTACTTAAACATTAGTTTTTTGTTTGATGTCCAATGACTTTTTGTATTCCGTCGGGGAGATGCCAAAATGGTATTTAAACGATTTGCTGAATGAATAAATGGAAGCGTAGTTAAGAGTTTCGGCGATTTTTGTGAGGGATAACTTTCCTTCATCAATAAGAAACTTAGCTCTTTCCAGCTTTTTGCTTGAAAGATAATCGAGGATGGTCATTTTCGTCGTTTGCTTAAAGACTTTGGAAAGATAGGAGTAGTTGTAATTGAAATAATCCGCAATATCGGAAAAGTTTTTGATGTGGAAAAGATTGGTATCAATATATCGCATAATCGAATAACACAATATTTCCTTTTTGCTTACGTTGGCAGGTAATACGTTTTGGGATTGATATAAAAAGCTGCGGCAGGTAAAAATTAAAATTTGATTAATAAGATACGCCATCATTTCTTCCTGCTTGTAGGATGCGGACATAAATTCCGATAGCAGCAGTTCGAGTAGAATTGATATATTGCGATCGCGGAATACCCGTTTTTCGGACTCATAAAAATCGTGCGTGATGTTTTTGAAGGGCGCGTTGAAAGACGTTCCACCCAAAATAAAGGACAGGAAAGAATATTTCAACGGAGCGTCACGGTCTGACTCAATCGTGTGAATATCGGCAGGGAAAGACAGGTAAATATCACCTTCGGACACTTCAACGTATTCCGTCTTACTGTTTGTGTAAATTTTCCCTTTCCCGTCCAAGATAACGGTGAGTTCGTACCAGTCGATATGCAAATGGGGGGGAATGTACGTATTTTGGTTACAGAATTTTTTCCCAATTTGGTACAAACGAATATCGTTGATGAGTTTTGGTTGGTCAATAAATTGAAAATCGATTAAATAATCTTGTTGGTCGGATTTATTCATTATGATTGGATTATAACACAAAGGAAAGAAAATGTCAAAAAAATATTAATAAACAAGAAAAAAATCATAAAAAAACAAAAGAAAGTTAAAAAATGCGCCAATCGGGGATATTGCTAAGCAGGTATAGCGTGTGATAAACTATAAGTGGAAAAAATAATGAAAGATTTAAAGGATGAAAGATTTAAAGGAATTATAGATTATGGTAAAAACAAGATACCCGATTACGGCTACTTTTATTGATGAAATTACATACGATATTCCTGCTTCCAATTGGACGAATGAGCAGTGGGCGCAGGATTTGGACAATATGAAAGAGGTTGGTATTGACACCCTTGTGATTATGCGCAGCGTGTTTTACGATAAATGCATCTATCCCTCTAAAATTTTCCCCACTTTAAAAAAGGAAAACGAGGATTTTTTGGGGTTCATTTTAGAAGAAGCTGCAAAAAGAGATATGCAAGTCTTTGTAGGGTTGTATATCAGTAATTTGACCTGGAACGACGGGGACTATCAATTTGAAGTAGAGCAAAATAAAAAGTTCTTAAAAGAATTTTTAGAACGCTATAAAAATAATCCCTCGTTTAAAGGTTGGTATATCCCGCAAGAGGGCGGCTCTAAGGCGTTCAATTTGAAAGAAACGACGGCGGCTATTGCGAAGCTTTGTAAAGAAGTTACGCCTGATAAACCGATTTTGATCAGTCCGTTTTTCAAAGGACGCAACCACTCTCCTAATGATTTCTACACGCCTAAAGACACGGAAAAATTGTGGATGGAAATCTTGTCGGAGGGCGGCAAATATATCGATTATTGCGCATTCCAAGACGGCACCGTGCCTCTTGACGAATACGCACAATATTTGGAAGCGATTAAGAGAGTTTGCGACCATTACGATATCGAGCTTTGGGCAAACGTGGAAACCTTTGAAAGAGACGTGCGTCAGATGTATTTCCCCATTCCTTTCGACGTTTTGCGTCGTAAGATAGAAATTGCGGAAAAGTACGTGGAAAAATGTATCACATTTGAATTTTCTCATTTCTTAAGCCCGCAGTCGATTTTCCCCTCGGCAAGGAATTTGAACACATTGTATCGTAATTATTACGAAAAAAAGTAAATGGATTATAGGTGCGGTATGAAAAATTTGGAAAATTACAAAGCATTATTTGAAAAAGAACTGTTTGAAAACGTCATTCCGTTTTGGACAAAAAATGCCCTCGACGACGTATACGGCGGTATTTACAATTCTTTAGATAGAAAAGGAAAAATATACTCCACTGATAAAAGCGTTTGGATGCAAGGCCGTGCGGCTTATATGTTTTCCTACATATATAATAACTTAAAGAAAGATTCGCAATATCTTACGATTGCAAAATCCTGCTTGGATTTCTTAGAAACACACTGTATTGACGAGGACAAGCGTATGTATTTCTCCGTAACGAAAGAGGGTTTGCCTCTTCGCAAACGTAGATACTGGTTCTCGGAGTCCTTTTACATAATTGCTTGCGCGGAATATTTCAAGGCGACGGGCGAGAAAAAATATCTTGAAACGGCAAAGTGGTATTACGATTTTATTTGGTTAATCAACGAAAACGGGGACAACGACCCGTATAAAATTACGCCGAAAGTTTACGCAAGTACGCGTGATACGCGTAGTCTTGCTTGCCCTATGATTTTGTTGAACGTTACGCACATTATGCGCGAAGCGGATACGGAAAACAAGGCGAAATACGATAACAATGCAAAACAGCTTTTGGAAGAAATTGAAAAATATTTCTATAAGCCCGATTTGCATATTATGTTGGAAAGCGTTGGGCAGAACGGCGAAATTATTTCGGAATCTGCGCCTTGCCGCGTGGTAAATCCTGGGCACGACATCGAATGTTCGTGGTTCATTTTAGACGAAGCAAAGTATTTCGGCGAGGACAAATGGAAAGCCCTTGCGAAAAATATCTTCGACGACGCTATCGTCAATGGTTGGGATACGGAATACGAGGGCATTAAATATTTCGTGGATTACCTCGGTAAACCCGTGGAAGCGTACGAACACGACATGAAGCTCTGGTG
>JAZQGK010000059.1:0-2558 GCA_045539975.1 Candidatus Scatosoma sp.
CCGAAAAATTTACGAACGTTACAAACGGCATTGCGCATAGACGTTGGCTCAATCAATCCAATCCAGAACTTTGCGCGCTGTTAAACGATTGCATCGGCGAGGGATATGCAAAAGAGGCATCTAAACTTGCTGAATTTAAGAAGTTTGAAAATGACGCAAGCGTATTAAAGCGCCTCGACGAAATCAAAATGATTAAGAAACAGCAATTTGCTGAATTTGCGAAAAAGAAACAAGGCGTTATTATCAATCCAAATACCATTTTTGACGTGCAAGCTAAACGTTTACACGAATATAAACGCCAGCTACTCAACGTATTGCATATCATCACGGATTATATTGCTTTAAAGGAAAATCCCGATTTGCCCATGCAGCCCAAGACGTATATCTTTGCGGCAAAAGCGGCGGCAGGGTATTATATGGCAAAGAAAATCATTAAATTGATTTGCTTCTTAGCAGAAGATATTCGCAAGAACCCGAAAATCGCCGAAAAGCTTAGCGTTGTTTACATGGAAGACTACAACGTAACGATGTCGGAATACTTGATGCCTGCATCCGAAATCTCTGAACAAATTTCTCTTGCAGGTAAAGAGGCAAGCGGAACGGGCAATATGAAATTTATGATTAATGGTGCTCTTACGATTGGTACGTTGGATGGTGCTAATGTTGAAATGAGCGAAAAGGTGGGCTTGGATAACATCTATATCTTCGGATTAAAAGCAGATGAAGTATCCGAGATTTGGAGAAACGGCTACTCCTCGAGCGTTTACTATAATACAGATCCTATGCTTAGAAAGGTAGTGGAAGCATTAATTGTCGGATTCAATGGTGAATCCTTTGCAGACATTGCAAATTATCTTTTGACCGGTTCTCCAATCGCCGATCCTTATATGTGTATGGCAGATTATCAATCCTATTTGAAGACGCAAGACGAGCTTTCTACGCTGTATGCAACCGATAAACGCACGTGGAATCAAAAATCGTTGCGTAATATAGCGGCTGCCGGATATTTTGCAGCGGATAGAAGCATCCATGAATACGCAAATAATATCTGGAACTTAAAGGCTTTGCACGAATAATCTCCTATCTTGCATAAAAAATTATTATTTTTACAAATACTAATATAAAACCGACAAAAAGCTGTAATTCATTTACGGCTTTTTGTCGAATAAACGGATAATCTCTATGTATATTTATTTTAATCCCTTAGATCGCGCCTGCAAGAACGTAATTGGCGCGGTGTCAGCAGGGGAAGAAGTACAATTTAATTTATTATTTTATCCCAATATTAGCGCTAATTTCTCCGATAATTATGGAAAACGCGGGCTTTTTACTCCTATTAAGCCCGATATAAATGCCTCTGCGCGCCCTAATTTTGAAGCATTTTTCATTATTAATCGAGACGGAGAAAATTTTGAACGTCTTCCTATGACAAAAAGCGATTTTGGATGGAGCGTTACAGTTGCAATACACGAAATTGGGCTTTATTTCTATCATTTTGAAATAGAAGAGTTAGGCAATATCACTTGTTCTTATTTAGAAATGGGGGAATTATCTAACCAATACAGCAACTTTCTTTTGACGGTTACAAGCTCCAACTATGCGACGCCTGAATGGTTTAAAGGTGGTGTTATGTACCAAATCTTTCCCGATAGATTCTGCAAAGTTGGTGCTATGCCAGACATAAAAGGGCGCATATCTCGTAATGATTGGGGAAATGAACCAAGTTTTCGTCCGAATGAACACGGAAAAGTATTGAATAATGACTTTTTCGGCGGTAATTTAAAAGGCGTAACGAGCAAACTCGATTATTTAGATAAATTGGGCGTTACAACTATTTATTTTAATCCCATTTTTGAAGCGGCATCCAATCACCGCTATGATACCTCAAATTACATGAAAATTGACCCTATTTTGGGCACGGAAGCAGATTTCGAGGAATTACTCAACACCGCTAAAAACAAGGAAATTCGCGTAATTTTAGATGGTGTTTTCAATCATACGGGCGATAATAGTCTTTATTTTAATAAATATGGTGAATATCCATCACTCGGCGCGTATCAATCAAAGGATTCGCCTTATTATTCGTGGTACAATTTCCAAGAGTTCCCCAATAAATATAGTAGCTGGTGGGGAATTGATATTTTGCCCGAAATCAATGAAAATTCCGAAGAATATCAAGAATTTATCTTTGGCGAGAATGGAGTATTAAAAAAATGGTTACGCTTTGGCATTGGCGGTTATAGATTAGACGTTGCCGATGAACTACCCGACTTTTTCTTGAAAAAACTGCGAAAAGCGGTAAAAGAGACCAATCCAGACGCAATTATCATCGGTGAAGTTTGGGAAGATGCATCTAATAAAATCGCTTATTCCGCGAGACGTGAGTATTTACAAGGCTATGAGTTAGATTCCGTAATGAATTATCCCTTAAAAGACGCGATTATTCATTATATCCAAACGGGGGCGGCGTTGGATTTATTGCATTGTATCCGCGTATTAATCAATCATTACCCCAAACAAACTGTTGATTGCCTTATGAATATTCTCGGAACGCATGA
>JAZQGK010000060.1:0-4029 GCA_045539975.1 Candidatus Scatosoma sp.
GGCACGACGGAAATCGTGGACGTTTTAGCCTATGGCGAGCAGGTAAAGGAAGGGGGCGTGTCCGCGTTGAACGCACCAGGTAACGATTTGATTGCGGCGACGGCGCTCGCTGCAAGCGGTTGTCAAATCGTCCTGTTTACAACGGGCAGAGGCACGCCGTTTAGTACATTTGTGCCTACCATGAAAATCGGCACGAATAACAATATTTCGGCGCATAAATCCAACTGGATTGACTTCAACGCCTATTCGATGGACGAAGAGGGGCTGTTTGCCTTGCTTGTGAAAACCGTCAACGGCGACTATATTTGCAGAAGCGAAGATATCCGTGAAATTGCATTCTATAAAACGGGCGTCACGCTGTAAAATGATTTCTGTCTATAAAAAAAGTAAGCACGGGATTTGCTTCCCGTGCTTACTTTTTTATAAGCGTTTTTGCGATTAATTTTCCGCGTTAAAAAGCGTGGTTAATTTCTGATAAAAAGCAAACCTTGCTTTGCTTTCCGCTTCGGCTTTAGTAAACAAGGCATCCGCGTGTTCTGGCGTGGTTTTATACAGTCCGGCAAACCGATTTTCCCCCATAAGAAACTCTTTAAAATCGGCGGACGGTTGTTTGCTGTCCAAGGTGAACGGATTTTTCCCATCTTCGCGTAAGGCAGGGTTAAAGCGGAATAAAGGCCAATATCCGCACGCAACAGCGCGCTTTTCTTCTTCCATGCAGTTGCTCATGTGAAACCCGTGGGAAATGCAGGGGGAATAGGCAAGGATAAGCGATGGTCCATCATAACTTTCCGCCTCCAACAAAGCATTCAAAAACTGTTGCTTGTCAGCGCCCATGGCAACCTGCGCAACGTACACGTATCCATAGCTCATCGCCATAAGAGCCAAGGGCTTTTTAGGTAGCCGTTTTCCTGCGACGGCAAACCGCGCCACGGCGGCGGTGGGGGTGGATTTTGAGGCTTGACCGCCCGTATTTGAATACACTTCGGAATCCAAGACCAACACGTTGACGTTTTCTCCGCTTGCCAAAACGTGGTCCAAGCCCCCGTAGCCGATATCGTAAGCCCATCCGTCGCCGCCGATAATCCATACCGATTTATCCTTGGTGTTTTCATCGCTATTCGTCTTGTGTGAGGCCGCGTTATACGCAAGGCGCATGCCCAAACCAAACTCCGCATTGTCTTCAAATAAAGAATTTGCCCAAGCCGGCCCTTGCCCGTTTTCGTTGACGGTGTAAGGGCAAGAGGGCGCCGACCCCCCATAAATAGACGAACACCCGGTAGCGTTTGCTATCAACATTTTATCGCCGAAAAGCTGGGTTAAAACTTTGATATACGGCGTTTCACCGCATCCGGAGCAGGCATAAGAAAACTCAAATAGCGGCTTTGTAAATTGACTGCCCTTGACGGTGTTTTTCTTAAAAGTTTCGGGGTGGAATGAGGGGAGTTTCTGCGCAAAATCCCAATTTTTTGTTTCTCTCTCTGCAATTTCAACGGCAGGGCGCATTACTAAAGCTTTCTCTTTCGCTGGGCAGACGTTGGCGCAAACGCCGCAGCCCATACAATCGCGCGCGGAAACTTGTATACGGAAAAGGGCGTTCTTCACGCCGACGGCGGGCTTGGCGGCAAAGCTGTCGGGCGCGTTTGTTCCTTCGGCAAAAAGAAAGGGGCGAATGGTAGCGTGCGGACAAACGAAAGAACATTGATTGCACTGAATACAATTTTCCTTTATCCATTGCGGCAGTAAAAATGCCGTGCCGTGCTTTTCCAAACGGGTGGTGGCGGTAGGTGCGGTGCCGTCGGGCGGAAATGCGGAAACGGGCAAATCATCCCCTTGCAGAGTAAGGATAGGGTGCATAAAATTTTGATAATACCGATGGTTAGGTAACGGCAGTTCGTTTGCGCCGTCTATTGCCTGTCGCCAATCGTCCGGATAATCGATACGCCGCAACGTTTCCACGGCTCTTTCAATCGCGAGCAGGTTGGCTTGAATGACCTTTTCGCCCTTGCGCGCAAACTTGTCCGATACGATTTTCTTTAAATGCTCAGTCGCTTTTTCATAGGGCATAACGGACGGGTTTAAATAAAAGAATACCGCTTGCATTACCGTGCTCGACCGCCCGTTTAACCCGACTTCGTTGGCGATACCCGTACCGTCCACAACGTAAAACGCAAGCTTTTTTTGCGCGATTTTGCGTTTCATTTTCACGGGTAGGGCTTTATCAAGCTCTTGCAAATCTTTCCAAGGACAATTCAAGAGAAAAACGCCGCCGTCTTTTATTTTGGACAGCATATCAAACCGCAAGACGTAGGAGGGATTGTGGCAGGCGATAAAATCAGCGCGCTCGATAAGATAAGCCGAGCGTATGGGCGCGTCCCCAAAGCGCAAATGGGAAACGGTCGCGCCGCCGGATTTTCGGGAATCATAGCAAAAATACGCCTGGACAAATTTCTCCGTGTAATCACCGATGATTTTCACGGAATTTTTATTTGCTCCCACCGTTCCGTCCGAACCAAGTCCGTAAAAGATACAAGAAACGGTGCTGTCCGTCGCGACGTCGTACCGTGCAGGCACGTCCAAAGAGGTATATGTGACGTCATCGTCAATACCGACGGTGAAACGATTTTTGGGCGTTTCGCTTTCGAGGTTGCAAAACACGGCGTAGCACATCGCAGGGGTAAATTCTTTCGAGCCCAAACCATACCGTCCGCCAACCACGTGCATGGTGGATAACCCATGCTGTTGTAAAGCGCAACACACGTCCAAGTACAACGGTTCTCCGCAAGAGCCGGACTCTTTCGTGCGGTCAAGCACGGCAATTTTTTTACATGTTTTCGGCAAAGCCGCACAAAAAGCTTTTCCGTCGAAAGGTCGGTACAGCCGAACGATAACCAGCCCGACTTTATGCCCCTCGGCGTTCATGCGGTCGATGGTTTCCTGCATCGTGGTTGCGCCGCTGCCCATGATAACGGCAACGTGTTCCGCATCGTCTGCTCCGTAATAATCAAAAATATGATAGGCACGGTTGGTGCGTTTTGCCACGCGGTCCATTATTTGTTGCACGGTGCGCGGCAATGCTTGGTAATAAGGGTTGGCAGCCTCGCGGTTTTGGAAATAAATATCGGGGTTTTGTGCCGTTCCGCGCTGGGACGGAGCTTCAGGAGCCAAGGCTCGTTTTTTAAAATCTGCAATGTTTTTTTTATCGACCAAGTCCAAGATTTCGTCATAGGTCGGCAGTTCGATTTTGGCTGTCTCGTGAGAGGTACGAAACCCGTCGAAGAAGTGCAAAAACGGCACGCTTGCACGAAGTGTGGCTAAGTGCGCAATCAAAGCCATATCCGCCGTTTCCTGTACGGACGAGGCGGCGAGCATAGCAAACCCCGTCTGTCGCGCCGCCATGACGTCCTGATGGTCGCCAAAGATACTAAGCGCGTGCGTGGCGATGGCGCGTGCGCTTACGTGGAAGACGGTAGGAAGCAGTTCGCCTGCGATTTTATACATATTCGGCAGCATCAGCAAAAGACCTTGGCTGCAAGTAAAAGTAGTGGCTAACGCACCGCAGGTCAAACAGCCGTGCAAAGCCCCTGCCGCGCCGCTTTCCGATTGCATTTGGACTACTTTCGGTACGTTGCCGAAGATGTTTTCTTTATGCGCTGCCGACCATTCGTCGGCGAGTTCCGCCATGGGTGAAGAGGGGGTGATGGGATAGATTATTGCTAATTCGGAAAAAGCGTAAGCAACGTAGCTTGCGGCGGTGTTGCCGTCCGCGGTCATTTTAATCATAGTATCCTCCGTTAAATGATTTGATAGGGATATTATTGCCAAGCAACGCGCAAAAAAAACAGGTCGGGCGAGGGATAAAAATAAATTTATAAAAAAGAGGAAGAAAAATCAAAAAAATCCTTGAAAAACTTTTCGCCGTGTGTTATAATTGCAAAAAAGAAAGCATACTAATGCAGGAGGGAATATGCAAATTTGTTCGGATGTGATATACATTGGGGTCAATGATAGAGAGATTGATCTTTTCGAGGG
>JAZQGK010000061.1:0-4087 GCA_045539975.1 Candidatus Scatosoma sp.
TGCAATTCCATTTTGTATGTGATAAACTATTTATGTCAGTCATGACTAATCCTCCTGTGTTTTTATTGTGGTCGGCAAACCCACTTTATTATAACACAGGAGGATTACTTTTGCTAAAGCTTTTTTAATCCCACCACTTCAAGTGGTGGTTAATTTCTGCTAAAGGCTACAAAGTAAAAGTCCACCGAAGTGAATCGGTGGACTTGCTTACCGTTAATTGTAGTACTCATCAATCTTCGCTTGCAACGACGAAGTATTGCTGTTACCATTGATGATCGTGTAATATTCTTTCATAATCGCCTTCACTTGGCCGTTTTCGTTGATCATACCAACGTTGCCTTCGCCGATACCAAGTTCTTCGAGGTCGAACAAGCGGAATGCCATTACAGTCAAGTCATCTACGAACGTCAAATTGCCAGCCTTACCAAGCAACGTCTTAAATACCGTCGCAGCCAAGGTTTCATTGATGCCCATCGTCTTGTAGTTACCCGAAGTAGGGCTACCCCAGTCGCATACACCAAATTCAGAGAAGAATACCTTAGGTCTATCCTCATCCCCAGCATTTACAGCAATTTGATACAAGCCATTATTCCAAGCAACCCACATATCTGCGTACTTGCTATTGACTTGCGCGCTTGTCGTAGTACTACCCCACCAGTTGGTCTTCTTTACGATTTCACCATAATACATCGCCGTGCTTTCCTCTTTAAACCAAGGAAGATAAGGGTGCCAGTTCAAGCAAGTGAAATATGCATTTTCGTCGTTGGTGTTTGCAGGTGTAATGCCGTTGATTGCCGTAGGTGCAACGTCATTGTTAATATGCGCATACATCGCAGCCAACAACGTATCACAATATACACCATAGGTTTCCACTTGCGAACCACTATCAGACGAAATATTCGTGAGTGCAGGCGTCGCAACGGAACCTACGTTCTTCACCGCAAGCGTCATATAATAAGCAACGTCCGTCAAAATTTTCCCAAGCTCATCCGTGGAGAAAGGACTAAGAGTGTACGCCTCGTTTGCATACGTGCCACGCTTATGAATCAAGTTTTGGAATTCGGGTTCATTGATGCCTTCAAAATAGAATTGTACAATGCTATCCGTCCAGCCAAATTCGTTCTTCCACGAATTCACTTCCATTGCAAACAATACGTAATAATCGTACTGCGCCTTCAACCACTTCGCATACTCAGTAGGCTCCGTCGTCGGATCGGGAACGCACGTGCGATCGTTATAGATTTCGTCATAACCGCCTGCGAGCCACTGTTCATAGCTGATCCAAGATTCGGTTCCGCTTTGCTTATTCCTTGCGTAAATCGAAGGATAATCGTACAAACCAACAAACATACCGTGTGCAAACAAAATTTCATTGATACCGTTGTCAACCAACGCTTTTACGTGGGCTTTGAGGGAGACCACGTGCGCCGTACCCAACGTGACAACGTTGTTCTTACCAGCGCTACCCATATTATTGTTCGTCCAAACACGATAGGACGTAACGCCGAGTTCGTTAGCAACCTCAGCAAGCATTTCATGACTTCCCTTTTCATTGCCTGCGCCCCATACCAAATAGTTGGGTTCACCCAAGCCATATTTCAAAGTGGAACCAAAGTTTTCATCCAAGTATGCCGCCGACAAAGTAAAGGTGTACGTGCCCGCATTCTCAGTGATCGTTACCGCTACTTTTTTGCCGTTTACAACTACCGTCTTGGGTTCTACGGTCGACGTAATGCTGTACGTATCCCCATTCAATACAACCGTGTAAGGGCTTTCGTACGTACGGCCCGTAACGTCCGCGTCCGCAAACAAGTTACCGTTGCTGTACGAAAGAGATGCTACCGAGTCGATATACTGTTTCAATACAGACAACGCGGTATCCGAGTATTCTTTATCCAAATCGCTATACGCCATCGTAGCAACGTCGTAAATCGTACGATTCGTCTTCAAAACGTCGTTCAAACCATATACCGTGATCGTCTTACCTTCCATGGTAACCGTGATATACCCAACGCCAAAGAATTGCGTATAATAGTTGTTGTCGTTTAAGTTCGTAAGCGCACCGTAATACTGGATATAACCATCCGTTTCATACGTGTCTTTATTGAAAATACCGTTTTGATTCTTTTCAACGTCAAAGTTGGATACTTTTACGTATTTAGAATCAGCGTTTTCGCCCTTTTCTTGCGCAAAATATTCCGCGATGCTCATACCATCTTGATCAAACAAAGCTTTGGGAACGATGTACGTACCCGTTTCAATGTTCACTTCGCCATATTTTGCAACCAAAGCAAGATAGGTGTCTAATTCGATTCTGCTTTCGAAACGGATACCGTAATTGCCATCACCTGCAATACGAACGGATGCACCGTAAACCGTTTCAAATTCTACCGCTTCGGTGATCACAGCCGTAATCGTTTCGCTCACCATCACGCTGTCGCCCGCGTAATATTCCACGCCGTCAATCGTCCAAATCAACGGGCATACCGAGTATGCATCCACGCTGATTATATTAGAAAGGTATTGCGCGTCAATCGCTTGCTCACCAGTGAAACGCTTAGAAACGGAAATATCACCGTATTTTACCGTAACAACGATGGGTTCGTTTTCGTGGAAGAGACCATCGTAGAAATAGAACGTCGTGCCTTCGAGCTCCGAGCTCAAGAATTTCGCGCCGTCTTCAATCGTTACCGTGTATACGTCCGATGGCGTAAGCCCGCTAAACGGGAAGTAGAAATATACGTATTCCTGCGCTACGTTATAGCTGATATACGCACCTTCGATATCCTTTGCGGATACGCCGTTTACCTTGAATTTCGTACCGATATCAAGATAGGACGTCGCCATGTTCGACTCCGTACCGCTCGCACCCAAGGTTGTGCTATATTTAAACAAACCGCAGAAACCGTTCGAGGGAGTACCAATACCGGATTCTTGGCCATATTTACTGCCGTAGCCGTTATAGTCGTAGTTGTTCCAGTGGATGCTGTCAAATTCTACCTGCTGATAGGTAGGTGCTTCCGTAGACCATTGACTGCTGAAATAGAAGGTCGTTCCTTCAACCACGTTGCCATAGATTTCCGTGCCATCTTCAATCGTCAAGACTTCACAAATGGGAACGTAAAGATAGAAATACCCCGATACCAACGCCGCATACGCACCCTCAGCGTCCTTCAAAGGTACGCCGTTTACCTTAATCTTGTTACCGATGGTGTTGTCCGCCGAAATGAGATTCGTTTCGTTTGCGTACTGACCGTCATAGTCGGAAATAAGCTCATTATAGCCAACCAAGATAACCGCACCGTCGGTTAAGCCGTATTTCTTGGAAATTTCACTATAATCGATATTATTCCATTTGATTTCACTATAAGACAAAATTCTCTCGTTCGACCAACCGTCGGGTTTCTCCGTAGTCCAAGCCCCGTCTACAAGATACAACGTCAATTCAGCATAAGCCCGCGTCACGCCGTTTTCGTCCGTAATCGTCGCCCCATTTTCAAAATGGATTGTCGGATGCGTGTAATACTTATATCCTGCCGCTGCCTGATCTGCCGTGTACCAAATCCAAAGACCGCTGTTCAACGAAACAATCGTTACGTTATCCCCCCGCGGCGAAGCTCCCGACGTCATCGGGATACCGTTGAAAGTAATACCAGAAATGTCCGTAACAAACTTATTAAACGCCAAGCCGTCTTGGCTGAAATCAAGCGTTAAGCGATAGAAGTCAACCGATTCATCATAATAATGGTTGTGCAAACCTACGTTTGCAACATGGAAACCAACAAACGCCGAAAGAACTTGATAACCGTCGGGCTTATCCGTCGTCCACGCGTCATCTACGAGATAGAGCGTAAGTTTGTGGAAGGTATAGGTCTCGCCTTCGTACACAATCGTTGCGCCTTCCGCAATTTCGATCGTAGGATGCGAGTAGCCATTGTACCCTGCAACAAGCTTCGTGCTCGCCGTGCTGCTATAAGTAAACCAAAGCGAATGGTTTTGATAAAGCTTAAACCCGCCGTTGCTTGCGATGAGGTCACTAATATCATTGCCATTGAAAGTAATACCAGAATAACTGGTAGGAACTCCA
>JAZQGK010000062.1:0-2259 GCA_045539975.1 Candidatus Scatosoma sp.
TCGTAAGACTTTTCACCTGCGTCGGCATTCGTCCAGTCTGCATTGCTCAACGTAATCTTTAACGTGAAGTTGCCGTTGCCGTACCAACCGCCAAGTCGGATCGTAGCCATGTCGTTCTGTGAGCCAAGGAGTTGCTGTTTGGACTTGTCTTCCTAAGACCGCTTTGGCCTCCGACTTTCGTAAGACTTTTCACCTGCGTCGGCATTCGTCCAGTCTGCATTGCTCAACGTAATCTTTAACGTGAAGTTGCCGTTGCCGTACCAACCGCCAAGGCGCGCCAACATGGATACGTCTTGCGTCGTATATACTTCTGCTGCCGGCGTCAACTTGTCGATTTCCGCTTTTGCGTTCATAACCGCTCCGTTGACTTCCGTTTGCGTCGCAGCGCTGTCGATAACCGTTTTCGCTTCTTCTACAATCTTTGCTCTTTGTGCCGCTTCCGGTTCAAGGAAATAGCCGTCCATACCCTTGTAAGCGTCTAATTCTGCCTTCGCGCTTTCGATTACCTGCGCTTTGTTAGGAATTTTGTCGATGCATTCTTTGGCAAAAACTACGGTTTCTGCAATTTCCGTTTCGTTTGTATTTGTCAAAAGTCTGCCACGGGTGCTATCCATTAATTGTCTGCGTTCTTCTACTTGTTCTTCAAAGTAAATTTCGTCTGCTTTGTAAGCCTCGATTTCCGCGATTGCTTGTTCTCTTGCAGCCTCAAGAATTGCTGCGTTTTCTTCCGCTTCATATTCCGCAGCCGTCTTCAACGCGTCGATTGCCACTTTCGCGTCGGTAACTACCAAGCCAATCTCTTCTTCGGTCATCGTATCGTTGATTTTCGCTTTTGCATTTTCCACGATTTGCAATCTTTGCGCTTCTTCTGCTTCACGGAACAAACCTGCTTTGTATGCGTCAAGCTCTGCTTTCGCCTCTTCTATGCAATCACCGATATGTTCGGATTTTTCCACGAATGCACCGTTCGCGTCTTTCACAAAGGTAACGTCTTTGGTCGTCACAAATCTTTCTCTTACGCCCGACGAAAGTTCGGCATACGAAGGGAATTGGCAGCCTGCCAAAATCGTGATTTCGCTCGTCGCTAAACCGTTGTTCGTACGAATCGCAAACGCGCCTTTATTGCCCCATACGTTTACGTATGCTTCGTTCGTAGAACCAAGCGCTACGCCGTCGATAAGCACGTGCGTATAGAAGTTGCTGTTTGCAAGAATATTTTTCGTCGTAACAGCCGTTCCGCCGTAGTTATCCAACGTTTCCAGGTAGTCGTGGTTCGTAAGCGAGATTACCGTGAAGTTATCCGAATCACTACCGGTCACTTTTACGGAAGCAACGTCCGTTTCTTTATCCACGTAAGGCTTTTTCCACGTACCGTCTGCTTGTTTATAGAACGTAACGTCCGTTTGCGTTTGGTACATGATGTATATGGGGTTGCCAAATCCGTCAAACAGCGTACGCATTGCACGCGAAGGGAACAACGTCCCTGCCGGAATGGTGATAGCTTCGCTATCTGCTTCCGACGCACGGATAACAAAGGAATAATACCCTTGCGCGTTGCTGCCGTGGTTAAACAAACCGTAGGATTCCGTTTTACCAGCCTCGCCGTCTACCGTAATTTTATTAGGGAATTGATTAGCCGTATATACAGCGTCGTAATAGTCAGGATGTCTTTCTGCTACGCTGCCGTCCCCTAAAAAGTCGTCGCCTTTCAAGGAAACGCCAAGATATGCGTTATTATAAGTTGCGTCCCAGCCCGTTACGTATTCAATGGATTCCACTTCCGTTTTACCGTACGCCAAAATGCCGTACGCTACGTGCGAGCTTTCCGTTACGAAATCGCACCCTGCGCGGTATACGGTTGCCGTCATATCGCCCTGCAAGTATGCATAGCTGGGGATAAGCGCGTCTTCCATAATCGTCAAAGGCGTGTTTGCGCCGATGCCTGCCGCCGTTGCCGTCGCCATGTTTTCCGAACCCATTGCGAGCGGAAGCACCAAGGTGTATTTGGGTTCGCCCGAGTTCAGCCAATAGATGTTGTCGTAACAAGTCGTACAGCCCCATTGTGCCAACGTCTTATCGAGGATTTTGATATGGTTGAAGAAATCCAAACCGGTCAATAAGCCGGGTAAATCCCCTGTGCCCGTGTACGATTTTTGTCCCGATTCACCCGCCCAGTCGCATTCGCCAAGCGTCAATCGGATTTCAAAGTTACCGTTCCCGTACCAACCGGCAACGCTGCCCATCATGGCTACGTCTTTG
>JAZQGK010000063.1:0-48750 GCA_045539975.1 Candidatus Scatosoma sp.
GCCAGGCACCCCGAAAGGGCACTTGTGCCCCGCTGGTAGTATTAGGGCTATGCCCGAAAAGTAAAAACCACTGGCTATGCCAGTGGATATTTATTTTAATTTTGTATCGGTTATCGCTCAAAAAATTATTTTTTCAGCACAATCGTTGCGCCGTCTTCTTGCATCGTAATCGTTTTCCCGTCGCACTTGCAGGTTTGCGCTTCGCCGTCCACCGTGATTTCAATGTTTTCACCGTCCACCTTTTTCCACGTGCCTGCCAACGTCGCCGTCGTACCTTCTTCAAAAGTGGACATCGTCGCCGTACCGTCCGCATGCAAAGTAATGGTGATAAAATCCTCGGAAAGCGTAACCATACCCATAAACTTTTCGCCTGCTTCTAACTCGATTTCCATACCGCCCTCGGTATAAGTCATCTTGCTGAATTTATACGTGCCCTCCATCTCTTTTGCGCAACCGCCGAAAAGAAAACAAACACAAAGAAATAAACTCATCAAAATAACGCTAAAAAATCTCTTTGTTTCCGTCTTAAAAAATCTCTTTGTTCCCGCCATAGAACACCTCCAAATAGTTTTGTATACACATTATAATTCATATTTTATGAATTGTCAAGTATATAACGGGAAAAAATTTATATAATATGAATATGAAGATTTTTGGAGAACGGGTAAAACAGACGTTAAAAGAGTTGGGAATCACGCAGAAAAAGCTTGCGGAGAGCTTGCAGGTGCAAACTTCTACCCTTTGCGAGTGGTTGAACGGCCATAACGAGCCGCCCATGCAGACGATTGTAGACATTGCGCTTGCACTGGAAGTGTCTACCGATTATTTGTTGGGTTTGAAAGATTACGATTAAATGTGTCAAGGGGATTTTACCCAAAAATTGACCTTACAAAACGGAATAAAAAGAGGAAACCCTGCCGAGAGAGCTCGACAGGGCTTTGTATTTTATGGAGGTTAGCTATAAAAAGTTTTCAACGTTAGAGAATTAATAATTTTCCGCTCTTACTTGGAAATAAGCCTGAGGGTGTGCGCAAACGGGGCAAACTTCAGGAGCGCTCTTGCCGACAACGATATGACCGCAGTTGGTGCACTGCCATACAGCGTCGCCGTCCTTGGAGAATACCAATTTGCCTTCTACGTTCGCCAAAAGCTTTCTATATCTTTCTTCGTGTTCCTTTTCGATTGCTGCTACGCCGTCAAAAAGAGTTGCGATTTCGTCAAAACCTTCTTCACGAGCAACTTTTGCGAATTCGGAATACATATCCGTCCATTCGTAGTTTTCGCCCTCTGCCGCAGCAAGAAGATTTTCAGCCGTGGAGGGAACAGCACCGCCGTGCAAAAGCTTGAACCAAAGTTTTGCGTGTTCTTGTTCGTTCTTTGCCGTTTCTTCGAAAATGTTCGCAATCTGCACGTAGCCTTCTTTCTTTGCCTTGCTTGCGAAATACGTGTACTTGTTTCTTGCCTGCGATTCGCCTGCAAACGCCGTCTGCAAATTCGCTTCCGTCTTCGAACCCTTCAAAGAGGGAGCAACGGGTACAAATTTACCGCTCTGCTTGCATACGGGGCAAACTTCAGGAGCGCTATCGCCTTCTGCTACGTGGTTACAAATTTGACACTTGAATTTCATATCTTTTTACCTCATTTTTTCTTTTTTTAAACTGTCCTTAATAGGATTAAGTTTTATTAACTGTTTATAGTATAATATAAATGAAAGCATTTGTCAATAGTTTTTTAAAAAAAAGTTAAAAAATTTTTTTTGAACAAGATTTTAACAAAAAATTCACAAAACGAAAACAAAAAGGGGATATAATGAGTGGGCTGTAAAAGGGAAAGTAAGCGATTGACAAAATTTGGCAAACGTGTTACAATAATTCCGTAAAAAACAGCCATATTATAAAGAGGGAGTATAAAATGGCAAAGAAGTTGAGCAAAAGAAAAAAGAGGTGGATAGAGAGAACGGTGGCGAACGACCGCAGTTATAAACTGTATCTGTACAACCGTTTCTTTTTGTTTTTGGCGTTGGTACTTGCGCAGCTTGTGGGGTATATCGTCGCTTGGTATTTGTTTGTAAACCAGACGAGCGCAGGGCTTATCGTACAGTTGGTTGTAAGCGTTTTATCCTGGATAACCGTCTTGTACCTCATCAACAAAAACGAGCGTCCGTCTACCAAGCTCAACTGGATATTGCTGATTTTAATTGCGCCCGTCTTCGGGGTACCGGCGTATCTTTTGTACGGCGAGGGCAGACCTACTTTCGTCATGCGCCGTAAACTGGAGAAATCCGTTCAAGAAAACGGCGTCACCATGCAAAAGCTGTGTGGAGAGCCGCAGGAGATACAGATACAAAACCGCAAGGACGCGGTAAAACAGTACTTGCAGACGATTGCGCGCTATCCGGCGTTTTCTCAAGGCGGCGCGAAATATTATCCCAGCGGCGAGGCGATGTTTCCCGACATGCTGCAAGCCATTTCCCAAGCGAAAAAATATATTTTAGTGGAATATTTCATCATCGCGCACGGCAAGATGTGGAATGAAATTTTGAAACGGTTGGTGGAAAAGGCGGAGCTGGGTGTGCAGGTGCGCATTATCTACGATGATTTCGGGTGTATGATGACGCTGCCGCCCAAGTATGATAAATATTTAGAAAGTCTGCACGAAAACATTCGTTGTATGACGTTTAATAACGTCGTGCCGGTGTTTGCGGTGCGCATGAACAACCGCGACCACAGAAAAATCTTGGTGGTGGACGGCGAAACAGCGTTTACGGGCGGTATCAATCTCGCAGACGAGTACATCGGCGAGGTGAGACGGTTTGGTTACTGGAAAGATACCGGCGTCCGCATAACAGGCAAACCCGTTCTGTCCTTCGTGCGCATGTTCTTTGATATGTGGAACGCTTTTCGCAGCGATAAAGAGGACTTGTCGTCCTATCTCTCCGCTTGCCAGCAAGACAAACCGAACGAAAAAGAAAAGGCTGCGGACGGCGCGGTGATACAGCCGTATGACGATTCGCCTTTCGACGACGTCAGCGTTGGGGAAACGGTGTATTTGGACATCATCAACAGCGCGACGAAATATCTGTATATTTTCACGCCTTATCTGCTCTTGGACGAGCTCATGCGCACGGCGCTGTGTTTGGCGGCGCTGCGCGGTGTGGACGTGCGGATTGTCACGCCGGGGATACCCGATAAAAAGACGGTCTACCGTTTGACGCGGGCAAACTATTCCGTCTTGATGAAAGCAGGGGTAAAAATTTACGAATACACGCCCGGGTTTATCCACGCCAAAAGCATACTTTGCGACGACGAATGCGCGGTAGTGGGGACAATCAATTTCGATTACAGAAGTCTGTATTACCATTTCGAAAACGCAGTATATTTAAAAAACAGCGAAGCAATCACCGATTTAAAACGGGATTGCGAGGAAACGTTCGCGGTATCCACGCTTTGCACCAAGGAAAACACAAAACGCAGCGTGTTTGGCAGGCTTTGGGACGCGCTTTTACGAGTTTTTGAAACGTTATTATAATATATATAAGGAAGAAACCATGAAAAAGAAAGGCACGGCAAACGGCAGAAAAGCCGAGGAACAGCGCATTTTAGCGGAAATGGAAAAGGCGATGCAGGAAACGAATACCACTTCGCAAAGCCCTACCTTACAAACCACGGCCATAGACGAAAATTCGAAACCTCAACCAAACGCACAACCGATTTCCGCGCGGAAATCGGACGATACGATGCCTGAAAAGATACATTGTAAACGCTGTAAAACTCTGATGGAAAACGGCGTTTGCCCCACTTGCGGATTCCGGATTTATATGCCCATGGACGAGGAAAAACGCAAGAAAATTAAACTCGTTTTAACCGCCGTCGGCATGGCAATTTTCGTTGTCGTGTTCGTCGTGATGCAGTTTATTAAAAAATAAAAAAGCGGATAAAATCACTTGCTTTCGCGGAGGCTGACGGCTTCCGCGTTTTTCTTTTTTGTGATAATATTTTACGAAAAGTTTCAAAAAAATCCGTTTAAAAAATCGGGAAATCGTTTACTAATATATTGAAAGAAAAACCAAAATAAAACGAGGAGAGTGATTCGTATGGATATGAGAAAATTTACGGAAAAATCGGTAGCGGCGATCGGCAAAGCGCAATCGCTCGCTCGGGAATACGGCAATCAGGAGATTAAGCAAGAACACCTGTTGCACGCTTTGATAACGGCGGACGAGGGGCTGATTGCACAGCTTCTGAAAAAGATGGGTAAGGACGTAGACAGCCTTGCAAAAGCAACGCTTTCGGAGATAGAAAAATTCCCCAAAGTGGTCGGAGGCGAGGCGTACTTGGCACGGGCTTTGAGCGCTGCGTTAGAAGAAGCGGAAACGCAAGCAAAGAAGATGGGGGACAGTTTTTTGTCCGTAGAGCATCTTTTTTACGGCTTGATAGAAAAGGCAGAGGGAAAAACCAAGGAACTTTTACGCGCTTACGGCGTGGAAAAAGAGGGGTTTATGCAGGCTTTGGCAAGCGTGCGCGGCAACCGTCGCGCGGATAGTGAAAACCCCGAGGAAACGTACGACGTTTTGAACAAGTACGGCGTGGACTTGGTGGAAAAAGCCCGTTCTCAGAAGATTGACCCCGTCATCGGCAGAGACGAAGAGATTCGGAACGTCGTGCGGATTTTGTCGCGCAAGACTAAGAACAACCCCGTCTTAATCGGTGAGGCGGGCGTAGGTAAAACCGCGATTGCCGAGGGCTTAGCAATCCGTATCATGAAAGGGGACGTGCCCGATTCCTTAAAGGACAGAAAGGTCTTTTCTTTAGATATCGGCGCGTTGATTGCCGGCGCGAAATTCCGCGGCGAGTTCGAGGAAAGACTGAAAGCGGTGCTGGCGGAAGTCAAAAAGAGCGAGGGCGGTATCATTCTGTTCATTGACGAGTTGCATACCATCGTCGGCGCGGGCAAGACGGACGGCGCGATGGACGCAGGGAACTTGCTCAAACCCATGCTTGCGCGAGGGGAACTGCATTGTATCGGTGCGACGACCTTGGACGAGTACCGAAAATATATCGAAAAAGACCCTGCTTTGGAAAGACGGTTTCAGCCCGTTTTGGTCAGTGAACCGACGGTGGAGGACACGGTATCCATTTTGCGTGGGTTAAAGGAACGCTACGAGGTGTATCACGGCGTCAAAATCCAAGACAACGCCTTAATTGCGGCGGCGACTTTGTCGAATCGGTATATCACGGACAGATTTTTACCGGACAAAGCCATCGATTTGGTGGACGAAGCGTGCGCGATGATTAAGACGGAGATGCAATCCATGCCCTCGGAGATGGACGAAATCGCGCGCAAAATCATGCAGTTGGAGATTGAAGAAAACGCCTTAAAGAAAGAGACGGATTCCCTTTCGAAATCCCACCTGCAAGAGATGCAAAAGGAACTGGAAGAGCTGCGCGCGGCGTACAAAGAAATGCGCGCAAAATGGGAGAACGAACGGGATTCCATCGGCAAAGTACAAAAGCTGCGCGAGGATTTAGAGCGTGCGAACGCGGAACTGGAACGCGCGCAAAGGGAGTACGATTTAGAAAAAGCCTCCGCTTTGCAGTACGGCAAAATCCCAGAGATAAAGAAAGCCTTGGAAGAGAGCGAAAAAACGGATTCGACGGGGGCAGGTACGCGGCGAGCGGACAATTCGTTGCTTCGAGACAAGGTAACGGAAGAAGAGATAGCGCGTATCGTAGCGCGCTGGACGGGGATACCCGTGGCGAAACTGGTAGAGGGCGAGCGTGAAAAACTGTTGCGCTTGGACGAGACTTTGCACGGCAGAGTGGTCGGTCAAGACGAAGCGGTACAAGCGGTAGCCGACGCAATTTTGCGTTCGCGTGCCGGGATAGCCGACCCCAACCGACCTATCGGCTCGTTTTTATTCCTCGGTCCGACGGGCGTGGGGAAGACGGAGCTTGCCAAGACGCTGGCTCGGTCGTTGTTTGACGATGAAAAGAATTTGGTGCGCATTGACATGAGCGAATACATGGAAAAATATTCCGTGTCGAGATTGATAGGCGCGCCTCCCGGCTATGTGGGTTATGACGAGGGCGGACAGTTGACGGAAGCGGTACGCCGCAAGCCCTATTCGGTTATTTTGTTTGACGAAGTGGAAAAGGCGCACCCCGACGTGTTCAACGTGTTGTTGCAGGTTTTGGACGACGGACGGATTACGGACGGTCAGGGCAGAACGGTGGATTTCAAGAACACGGTGATAATTCTCACGTCCAACCTTGGTTCTGCGGCGCTGTTAGAGGGCATCGATTACAACGGCGATATTTCCGAGGAAGCGAAAGAGGAAGTCAATCGATTGTTAAAGACGGCGTTCAGACCGGAATTTTTAAACCGTTTGGACGAAACGGTATTCTTTAAACCCCTGCAAAAGCCGGAAGTAAAGAAAATCGTGCGGATTTTGGCAAGCGAGCTTATCAAACGTTTGGAAGAAAAGCAATTAACTCTTTCGTTGTCGGAAGAGGCAATCGAATATATCGTGGAAAAGGGTTACGACCCTATTTACGGGGCTCGGCCGTTGAAGCGGTATATGCAGCACACTTTGGAAACGACGCTGGCGAAGCGGATACTGGCAGGCGGTTTTGAATCGGGCGACAAGCTGGTAATCGGCGTGGACGGCAACGGCTTGACGGTAGAAAAAGAAGAATAACGCAACCATAAATTTTGCGTTAAAGTGTTGACAAATGCGAAATTATCGCATATAATAATAACAGTTAGAGCGTAGCCGTTATTTTTGGGCAAGCGCAAATATTTGCCACCGCGTTGGGGCACAAGACAGGTTGAAAAGCCTGTCTTATTTTTTAGTGAATTTTCCAACAAAGAATCTATGCCGACTTTTAAAACGTCTTTGACCAACATTCGGCAGACTTATCATCTACTGACACATCAATTATAAAACAACAATTTAAACGAAAAATCTTTTTTGTTTTCTATTTACAAAAAAGAGGAAATATGTTATAATAAAAAGATAAAACAAAGGAGTAAAAAGTCTTGAAAATCATACACACGGGTGACGTTCATTTAGGTTCGGCAATGCGGAATTTACCTGCCGACAAAGCCAACGTGCGAAAGGCGGAGATTGTGGAGAATTTTCGCCGTCTTTGCATGTACGCAAAAGAGAACGGCGTGACGGCGGTATTGATTTCCGGGGACTTGTTTGATGAAAATAAGGTTTCGGGCGCATTGAAAAACGAGGTGTTTTCTGCCATGGCAGAGGCGAACCCCGTTTGCTTTTTCTACGTTTCGGGAAACCATGACGACGGTGTGTATTTCGAGGGAAAAAAACCGGATAATTTGTATTTATTTTCCCAAAATCACGGTTGGCAGGGTTACGATTTGCCCGAAAACGTCACGGTGACGGGCGTCGATGGAAAAAATATGAGCGCAGAGCTGTATGCACAGCTTCGGTTGCGCCCCGAACGCTTTAACGTCGTTGTCATGCACGGGGACGTTCGCAAAGCCGAGGGCATGCGCGAGCAAGACCACGTATCCTTGCAAAGACTGCAAAACCGAAACGTCGATTATTTGGCGCTTGGACATATCCATATCCCCATGGTGCAAGCCGAACGCTTGGACGGCAGGGGGCGTTGGCGGTATTGCGGATGCTTGGAAGGCCGTGGCTTTGACGAGGTCGGTCCGCGCGGATTTTTCCTTTTGGAGATTGCGCAAGGCAGGCTGCAAAAAGAGCTTTTTATCCCCTTTGCGCAAAGGGAGATAGTGGAACGCGCCGTGGACATTTCCGCGTGCGGAAACTATTACGACGTGGAACGTGCGGTGTTGGAAGGCTTGAACGGCGTGCGTAGGGAATGCATTGTGAAGATTGTTTTACGCGGCAGACACCAAGCGGGGCTGAAAAAGGACGTTGCTTTGCTCTCGGCGCGCTTTGCGCATAATTTTTTCCATGCGAAAGTGGTGGACGAATCGCGTATTTTTATCGATTACGCCGCTTTTAGAAACGACCTTTCCGAACGCGGTGAGTTCGTGCGCGAGGTCAGCAGATACGACATGAGCGAAGAGGAACGCGCGGAGATTTTAGACGTTGGATTAAAAGCTTTAGCAGGGGAGGATATCGATTTATGAAAATTCTTTCCTGTTATATTGCCGGGTTTGGGAAATTTGTCAACAAATCCTTTGATTTTTCCTCCGACCTTATCGTATTGAAAGAGGAAAACGGTTGGGGCAAGACGACGCTTGCCGATTTTATCTGCTGTATGCTGTATGGGCAGGACGCCGGCAGAAGCAAAGCGATTGAAAACAACGACCGCGCGAAATATATGCCTTGGAGCGGCGGCGCGTACGGCGGCAGTCTTACTTTTTTATACAAAAATCAGCGCTACCGCGTGGAACGCTCGTTTGGGAAAACGCCGGCGTATGACGTGACGCGCATTTACGACCAAAATAATATGCCGACGTTTGAATTCGGTGACAAGGGCGAGCGTTTGGGCGAGATTTTGTTCGGCGTGGATTCGGACGGGTATCGCCGTAGCGTGTACGTTCCGCAAGGGGATATCCGCACGGACGGTTTGCCCGACGATATGAAAAACCGTCTGCTGTCGCTGCTGAATACGGGCGGAACGGGCGGCAACGGTGCTGCCGCCGCTTTGGAAAAACTGGACGCGGCGGATAAAGCTCTGCGCGCAAAGCGTAAACCGGGCAAAGGCAAACTCGATGAGATTGACGAGCGGTTGGACGATATTTCTAATCGCAAAGCGGAGTGGGAATATTCCTTTTTGCAGGCGCAGCAGCTTCGGAAAAATATCGCGGAAGCGGACGAAAAAATTCGGGAATGCAACGCGCGTATCCAGGTTTTGGCGCAGGCAATCGAAAGGGAGTCCCGCCGCAGTGAGTTGGCGGTGAAAAAACAGGCGTACGACGAAGCGCAAGCGGCTTGCAGGGCGGCGGAAAAAGAGCTTGCCGAGCTCAACACATTTTTTCTGCAAGTTCCGCCTGCGAGTGTGAATTTGGACGGGATTCGCGGCGCGGTAACCGATTTTTACACAGTGAAAGCGCGGTTGACGGACGCAGAGGGGAAACTCAGTGCTCTGGAAGCGGATTACAAGAGATTTCTCACCTTAAAAACGCAAAAGGAAGCTTGCGAAAAAATCCTTGATTCGTACGATGAAATTTTAGAAAAGAGAAACAAACGGAAGAAATTTGGCGGCCGGAAAAAAGGCAAGCTTATCATACCGCCCAAGAGAAAATCCAACGTCCTCATTATGGCGGCGGCGTTGCTGCTTGCCGTGGTGGGCGGCGTGTTGGTGGATATACAGTTGATACTCGGGTTATCCCTGCTTGGCGCGGGACTTTTAGGTATGTTTTTTGTATTTTTCCGCGTTTTACCGCGCAGGGAAAAGGTGCAAAAATCGAGCACGGACGAACCCACCGTCGACCCGGCTTTGTCCAGGCGCTACGATGAGGCGTACGACGAGCTGGACGGGATCGAGGCAGAGCTTGCGGCATTGCCTGAAAATACGGAAACGGAGTACTTGCGATTGTCTTCCGAACGGGACGGCGCGCGGAACATGTTGACGGCGCGAGAGCAAGGGATTCAAAACTTTTTCCGTAATTTCGGGTTCGGGGAAATTTACGATTACCGCGGCGCGGTAGCGACGTTGGAAGAAAGGATTGCGGCGCACGCAAAAGCCAGCCAAACGTTGGCTGCGCAGCAGGTTCGGGCGCAGGATTTTGCCGAGGAAAATAAGCTGTTGCAAAGCGGCGAATCGGTGACGGATATGCGCAGTTTGCAGGCGCAAAAAACGGCGGCGGAGACGGAAAAGGAAAACCTGTCTCAAAACCGCGCAAAGGCGGCGGCGGAAGTTGCGGCTTTGGAAAACGCAGCCGACAAAACGGCTTTGGACGCGGAAGAGGGACTTTTGTTGGAAGAAAAACGCAGGCTGGAAAAACGCCACCGCGCGATTTTGGCAGCGAAACAGATTTTGTGCCGCGCCAAGGAAAATATCGCAGGGAAATACCTCGACCCCGTAGAGAGGGGCTGTCGGTATTATCTCGAAATTTTATCCTCGGCAGAGCATAGGGAAAATAAAGGCGCGCAAGGAACGCCGAGCGCGCAAAACCCGTCGAGCAAATTGCGTTTTGCGGCGGATGGAACTCCGTTGTATGAGGAGACGGGCGTGTTGCGTGAAATGGGGTATTACAGCGTCGGCACGAAAGAGTTGGTCGGTTTTTGCACGCGGTTGGCGCTTGCGGACGCGGTGTTTACCAAGGAAAAACCCGTTTTGGTTTTGGACGATCCGTTTGTCAACCTTGACGATAGTAAGACGGAAGCGGCGAAAAAGTTGGTGAGATATCTTTCCAAACGGTATCAAATTTTGTATTTGACCTGTAAGGAAGAACGCCGTTTGTAATCGGGCGGAACGCATACGCATAGGCGTGCGTGTTATCGCGAGAGCGTATGCGCGTGTTTTCACAAAAAGAAATTTTTGTGAAAAGATAAAATGTTGCTTTGGAATGATTGACATTCTTTTTCAAAACCACTAAAATATGCTATGCAATAACGATTTTTAGAGATAGAAGAGGTAGTATAGATGCCGAAAACGAAAACAAAACAAAAGGGAACGGTCAAGACGCTGCTTGCAAGCGTTCGGCAATACAAAAAGCCGTCGCTTATCACGCCGTTCTTCATGACGTTGGAAGCTTTTTGCGAATGTCTGCTTCCCTTTTTAATGGCGCAGCTTATCGGGGCAATCGACGTGAAAGGAATCACCGCGGACGCCGCGATGCAAGAAATTTTTAAATACGGCGGACTGTTGTTGGTGTTTGCCGTTTTGTCCATGCTGGCAGGTGTGTTCGCAGGGCGTTTTGCGGCGACGGCAAGCTGCGGCTTTGCAAAAAATTTGCGCCAGGATTTATTTTATAAAGTACAAAAATTCTCTTTTGCGAACGTGGATAAATTTTCCTCGTCCTCGCTCGTTACGCGTTTGACGACGGACGTCACCAACGTACAGCAAGCGTATCAAATGTGCCTGCGTATCGTCATCCGCGTGCCGCTGCAATTTTTGTTCGCCATCATCATGAGCTTTATCGTCAATCCCAAACTGGCGTGGATATTCCTTGCCATCGTACCTTTCTTGGGATTCTTCATTATCCTGATTATGCGGTTTGTTATGCCGTTTTTCAGAAAAATCTTCAAAAAGTACGACGCGCTGAACAACTCCGTGCAGGAAAACGTCGGCGGCATTCGCGTGGTGAAATCTTTCGTCCGCGAAGAATACGAAACGGAAAAATTTAAAAAGGCGGCAGGGGAAGTCCGCGACGACTTCACCAAAGCGGAAAAAGTGTTGGCGTTCAACAACCCCATGATGACCTTTTTCCTCAACTTCGCGTCCATACTCATCTCCGCGTTTGCGGCATACGCCATCATCGATAAAACGCACTGGGCGGCGCACGCAGGTTTCCAAGCGGAAGACTTGTCCGCGTTGATAGGCTACGGTATCCAAATGCTGTCCTGCTTGATGATGTTTTCCATGATTTTCGTCATGCTCTCCATGTCCTTGGAGTCCGCTCGGCGTATCGCGGAGGTGTTACAGCAAGAATCCGACCTCGTCAGCCCTAAAAACAGCGTCAAAGAAGTCCAGGACGGTTCTATCCGTTTTGAAAACGTCAGCTTTAAATATTCGGCGAAAGCCAACGTCGCCGCGCTTTCGAATATCAACCTCGATATTAAGTCGGGCGAAACGGTGGGGATACTCGGCGGAACGGGTTCGTCCAAGACGACGCTTATCCAGCTCATTCCCCGTCTGTACGACGCCACGGAAGGCAACGTGTACGTTGGCGGCGTCAACGTAAAGGACTACGATTTGGAAACGCTGCGCAAAGAAGTTTCCGTGGTGCTGCAAAAGAACGTGCTCTTCTCGGGTACGATTAAAGAAAACTTGCGTTGGGGTGATGAAAACGCCACCGACGAGGACATCGTGCGAGTGTGCAAACTGGCGCAGGCGGACGAATTTATCACTTCTTTCCCCGACGGCTACGATACGCATATCGAGCAAGGGGGCACAAACGTTTCCGGCGGTCAAAAACAGCGTCTTTGTATTGCGCGCGCATTGTTGCGCAAACCCAAAGTTCTTATTTTGGACGATTCGACCTCTGCTGTTGACACCAAGACGGACGCGCTTATCCGTCATGCGTTTAGCCAAGAGATTCCCAACACGACGAAAATTATTATCGCGCAGCGCGTTTCTTCGGTGGAACATGCGGATAAGATTCTCGTTTTAGAGGGCGGTAAAATCCTTGCGTGCGGCAATCATGAAAAGCTCATGCAAGAAAGCGAAATTTATCGTGAAATTTACGAGGCGCAGACGAAGGGCAAAACTTCCGAAGAAAACGAAGGGGGTGAAGCGTAATGTCTGAAACGAAAACGTACGAACAAAAACCCAAAGCCATGAAACCCATGCGCGGACGGGGTATGCCCGTGCCCAAAGGCATGATTAAAAAAGGCACGCTCGGCAGGGTTTTGAAATCGGTATTCAAATATTATAAATGGCGCATGATACTCGTCTTTATCTGCATTGCAATCAGCTCGGTAGGGAGTTTGGTTTCCTCAGTGTATATGCAAATGCTGGTAGACGACGTCATCACGCCGGCTCTTGATAATATCGGCGGTTTCACAGCCGAGTTGCAAGGCAAACTCATCGGGCTTATCGTGATGATGGTGGTTGTCTATTCGATGGTGACTTTGACCAGCTTGATATACACGCGCACGATGGCGGTGATTACGCAAGGCATGCTGTATCATTTCCGTGAAGATATGTTCTCGAAAATGCAGACGTTGCCTATCAAATATTTCGACACCCACGCACACGGCGAAATCATGAGTACCTATACCAACGACACGGACGCGACCCGACAGTTAATCGGTCAAAGCTTGCCGACGCTGTTTAGCAGCTCGTTGACGTTGATTACTTCCGTCGCCATTATGTTGACGTACAGTTTTTGGCTGTCTCTCGTCGTGCTCGTCAGCACGTTCGCGATGACTTTCGTCGTCAAGAAAATCGGCGGCAACAGCGCGAAATACATGGTCGCGCAGCAGACCTCGCTCGCAAGAGAAGAGGGGTTCGTCGAAGAAATGATGAAGGGTCAAAAAGTCGTCAAAGTCTTTACGCACGAAGAAAAAGCCAAAGAGGATTTCGACAAGCTCAACGAAGAGCTTTTCAAGGACAGCGAACGAGCGCATATGTTCGGGAACGTGCTTGGGCCAATCCTTGGTAATATCGGTAACCTCACCTACGTGTTGCTTGCCATTGTCGGCGGCGCGTTGTTTGCTTTGAAAGCCCCCAACGTAGGGCTTGGCAGCATCGTATCGGGAGTAAACGTTTTGGGCATCGGCGTCATCGTGGCGTTCTTGGGGATTTCGAGAAACTTCACGCAGATTGTCAACCAAATGTCCCAGCAAATTTCCATGGTGGCCATGGGGCTTGCCGGCGCAAGCCGCGTCTTTACGCTCATGGACGAAGAACCGGAAAAGGACGAGGGGTACGTTACGCTCGTCAACGCCAAGAAAGACGAAGAGGGCAACCTCATCGAAACGGCAGAACGCACGGGGCTTTGGGCTTGGAAACATTACCACAAAGCCGACGGTACGACGACGTACACCGAGCTCAAAGGCGACCTTGTCTTGGATATGGTGGATTTCTGTTACGTACCGGAAAAGCAAGTGCTTACGGACGTGACGTTGTATGCAAAACCCGGTCAAAAGATAGCCTTTGTCGGCGCGACGGGGGCAGGGAAGACCACGATTACCAACCTCATCAACCGTTTTTACGATATCGCAGACGGAAAAATCCGTTACGACGGTATCAATATCAATAAAATCCGTAAAAGCGACCTGCGCCGTTCCCTCGGCATCGTTTTGCAGGACACCAACCTCTTTACGGGCACGGTTATGGACAATATCCGCTACGGCCGTTTGGACGCAACGGACGAAGAGTGCATCGAGGCGGCGAAGCTTGCCAACGCGCACGATTTCATTCAGCGTTTGCCCGACGGGTATGCAACCATGCTCATGAACAACGGCGCGAATTTATCGCAGGGCCAAAGACAGTTGCTCTCGATAGCCCGCGCGGCGGTTGCGGACGCGCCTGCGATGGTATTAGACGAGGCAACCTCTTCCATCGATACCAGAACGGAAGTGCTTGTGCAGGACGGCTTGGATAAACTCATGCACGGCAGAACGGTATTCGTCATCGCGCACAGACTTTCCACCGTGCGCAACTCCAACGCCATCATGGTTCTCGACCACGGTAAAATTATCGAACGCGGCACACACGAACAGCTCATCGATATGAAAGGTACGTACTACCAGCTCTACACCGGTGCGTTCGAATTAGAATAAACGGGAAGATTGACAACGATTGTCAGTCTCTAAAAAAACGGAAACAAAAAACACTTGCATCGTTGCGAGTGTTTTCCGCTTTTTTCCGTGTGGAATTATCCACGGCGAGACTTGACAATTTCACGGTTTTATAGTATAATACAAGGCGAAAAATAAAAGAAGTTACGAAAGGGGGAAAGCCATGAGAACGGACGCTTTCATATCCAAGATTTCCGGCTTATCGGCGGAAGATGAAAAATTTGAAGAATTGAAAAAAGGTTTACCGCTTGGAGAGGATTCCGTGGGCAACGTTTTGCTTTCGCAAAAACGCGAAAGACCTTTGACGGTGCGTCACACCTGCGTTTCGGGCTTGCATAGAGGGAATTTTATCCGCCGTTTCCTTTTGACGGTGTCCTGCTTGTATGAAAAATCCGAAGCCACCTTTTTGGTGATTTCGCCCAAGGCGGAATACGGCGAACTGCTGCGTCTGCGTTCAATGGACGTCACCGTGCCGTATATCAACGGAAAATCCGATTTAAATCTCGCGATAGAAACTTTAAAAGAACTGCTTCGCCAGCGCGAGTACGGTAAAGGCTATCCACACTTGTTCTTGGTGCTGGACGGGCTGGAAGATTTGCCCGATTGCAACCGCAACGGCGACCTGGAAGAATATAGGGAAATCTTCGATTATCTCACTCGCCGTATGGACGTAGACGTCATTTCCGGCGTCGACCTCATGCACAGCATTTTCAGCGGTTATCCCGGGGCGTTCGTGGGGGTGGGCAACTGCCTTGTCACCACGCGCGAGGACGGCAAAGCGGACGTCACTTACGTTGGCGACGACGCGTCCATGTCTCTGCCCGTGCCCATGCGTTACCCTAACGAACCTTCGTTTATGGAAACGGTCATCTATTTCAACGCTCTTTCCGTCGGCAGTGTGCCCGACGCAAATAACGCAAACCCTGCAAACGGTTCGAATAACGCGTTTGCTTCGATAAACACGGTGAATGCGATTAATACAGTGAGCGCTTCAAGCGAAACGGGCGAAAGGCGCGCAACGGAAACGGAAGACGGAGCGGACGCAACCGACCCGACCAAGCAGCTTTGATTTTGTTGAGTTATGATGCAGCGTTCTACCTTTGATTTTCAAACGTTACCGGGGCTGCTTTTGCCGTGGTACGAGCGCGAAAAACGCAGTCTGCCTTGGCGGGACCAGCCTACGCCCTATCGGGTGTGGGTATCCGAAATCATGTTACAACAGACGCGCGTGGAAGCGGTACGGGAATATTATTTACGGTTCATGCAAGAGCTTCCTACCGTGGAAGATTTGGCGGCGTGTCCGGAAGAAAAATTGCTAAAACTGTGGGAAGGCTTGGGGTATTACAGCCGAGTGCGAAACCTGCAAAAAGCGGCGCGGCTGATTGTTTTGTATTACGGCGGCGAATTTCCGTGCGACGTCGCGGCGTTAAAGGAATTGCCCGGTATCGGCAGCTACACGGCAGGCGCGATTGCTTCGATTGCGTTCGGACAGCCGACGGCGGCGGTGGACGGGAACGTGTTCCGCGTAGCCTCGCGCTTGGAAGAAAACGCAACGCCTATCTCCGACCCTAACTATCGAAAATATCTCGAACAAGAACTTTCTAAAATCTATCCCGACACCAAGAAGGGCTGTTCCGATTTCACGCAGAGTCTTTTCGAGGTCGGTGCATTGATTTGTAAACCGCAAAACCCCGATTGCGCGCATTGTCCGTTGCAATCCGTCTGCAAAGCCAACCAAAGCGGACGGCAAACGGATTATCCCGTGCTTCCGCCCAAGCGAGAAAAACGTCGGGAAAAGATATACGTCTTTTTATTGCAAACGCCGCAGGGTTTTTGTATCCGCAGACGGGAAGAGGGCGTTTTAAAAGGCATGAACGAGTTTCCCTCGTGCGTGTATGCGGACGGCGACGGTCAAACGCCCGAACAAATTTTACGAGACTGGGGCGTGGGGGATTTCGAGGAGATAGCTCGGAAAAGCTACGCGCACGTTTTCACGCATATCCGTTGGGATATCACCTGTCTTTGGATAAAGACGGACGCCGCGCCCTTCGACGCGTACGCCTTGGACGAAATCGAGGCGGCGGTTTCTCTGCCTACTGCGTTTAAACAGTGCTTGGGGTTATTGAATGGACAAGAAAGATAAGAAATATAAACTGGATTTCGAGCTTGTGCCCGAGGAATGTTGGTATGCCAACTTACGTTCCGTATTAAAACCGAGCGACTGGGACGTCGTTCGCCGCGACGCCTATGCCCGTGCAAACGGTCGGTGTATGATATGCGGCAGATGGACAAAGCGTTTAGAGGCGCATGAAAAATGGAGCTACGATGAAAAGCTTGCCTTGCAAAAGTTAGAGGACGTCGTTGCGCTCTGTCATGCCTGCCACGAAGTCAAACACATCGCGCGGACGCAGCTTGTCGGCAGGGGTGCGGAAGCGATGGAGCATTTTATGAAAATCAACGGCGTGTCGCAGATGGAATATCACGCGGCGCTTGCCGAGGCGAACGCGGAATACCTTCGCCGCAACAAAATCGAGGGTTGGAGCACGGATATCACGTGGCTGAAAGATAAATTCGGCGTCCCTTTGCAGTAGCCGAAGCGGATAAAAACGAAAATCAGAAAAACAAAATAAAGGAGAATAGCATGAAAGTATTACTCGTCAACGGCAGCTCGCATGAACAGGGCTGTACGTACACCGCTCTTAATGAAGTTGCAAAATCTTTAAACGAGCACGGCATTGAAACGGAGATTTTCCAGCTTGGCAAAACCTCTATCCAGGGCTGCAAGGGTTGTTGGACGTGCAAAAAGACCAAGAAATGCATTTTTGACGACGGTGTGAACGAATTTGTGGAAAAAGCGGCGGAATGCGATGGGTTCGTATTCGGCTCGCCCGTGTACTATGCGTCTGCGGCAGGCGCTCTCGTCAGTTTTATGGACAGAGTTTTTTATAGCGGCGGCAGAAATTTGGCATACAAACCCGCGGCGGCGGTCGTTAGCTGTCGAAGAGCCGGCGCAAGCACGACTTTCGACGTCATCAATAAATATTTCACCATTAACAACATGCTGATCGTGGGCTCTAACTACTGGAACGAAATCCACGGCAACACGGCGGAAGAGGCTTTGCAGGACGAAGAGGGTTTGCAAACCATGCGCGTTTTGGGAAACAATATGGCATGGGTTCTCGAGTGTTTAAAACTGGGTAAGGAAGCGGAAATCACGCCCAAGCGCGAGCGCAAGGTGATGACGAACTTTATTCGTTAATATTTTTTGTGGAAAGGAAATTATTTACACAGTCACTTTTTTTACCAACTTGGGTATATGATGGTAATGGCGGAAAAAAATAGTCGGAGAAAAAAATTGTCGTCCGTTATCAATTTTTTCGATGAAAAGGGTGTAAATGTTTCCAAAAAGGCAAAAACTGGAAAATTATCCGTGCAAAAAGCGGAAAAACAGCCCTCGAAAGCGGGTTGAATTCCTTACATTATTTAAATATATATAAATACGCGCGAAAACGGCAAAAAAATCAAGAAAAATTTAAATATTTATTTTCTTTAAAATTTTTTAAAAAATTATTGATTTTTTGTTGACATTTATTAAATCGTGTGATAAAATTGAGAGGAAAATGCATAGATTGTCTTATTATGCGTTGTTTTGGTGCGAAATTAGCGAGTGGTACCGACGAGAGGAGGCCGATATTCTCGCAAATAATTTCATTACCCTGTGAAAATACATAGTAAAAGCACTGCAACAGCGAGCAACCGAGAATGTATGTATTGGAAACAAATAACTTAGCTAAAAAAAATTTATTAAAAATAAGGAGAAAACGCTATGAAAAAGAAACTTTTTCCCATTATAGCAACTCTTGCGCTCGGTGCAGTATTTGCATTCGCAGGTTGTGGTGAAGATGGGAAGTCCGCTTATCAGATTTGGCTTGATAACGGAAACAGCGGCACCGAACAGGATTTCCTCAATTCTTTGAAAGGACAAGACGGTGCTAATGGTGAACAGGGCGACAAGGGCGACAAAGGTGATAAGGGTGATCCCGGTGAACCTGGTGCTCCTGGCGAACCTGGTGGTATTTTGGATGCAGACTGCACGCACGTATTCGTAGACCACGTTCTCGAATATGCTACCTGCTGTCAGCCAAAAGTTGTTGCACACGTTTGTACGCTTTGCAACGGCTACAAAGTGGAAGTTGGTGAAACGAACCCTGACGTTCACGGCTACGGCTATGAATGGGTTGAAACCGCTGACCACGAAATGAAGCTTGTTCTTGATGCTTCCTGCCTTGAAATCATTCCTGGCACGGAGTTTGAAGAAGCTAACGGCGCTTGCAAGAAGCAGAAATGTAACGCTTGCGGCGAAATGCTTAAACAGCACGCTACTACCGCTTGGTATCCTGTAGACGAAAACGCTAACATCTGCGAAGAAGAACACTTGGAAGTTGAAGCTTGTACGTTGTGTCACGCAGCAGTTAGTAAGGTTCAGACGAAGGGTGCAAGAGGCCACGCTTATAACACGGCAGCTGATAAGATCGTTATCGGTGCAGCTATTACTAATGGTTATGAAGTAACCCTTACTTGCGATACCTGCGGCGAATCCATCACTGTTAACGCTACGGTTAAATCTGAAAAGGTTGCTAACTGCGAAGAAGGCGGCTACAAGATTTACGAATACACGTTCAACAACTATCTTGAAAACATCACTGCTGAATTCAAGTATGACATCGTTCCTAAGACGACGGAACATACGTTCAGCGATGGTACGAACAGCATCATGGTTAACCAGGGCGCTCACTTGAACTTCATCCCTAGCAACACTGCTACGTTGAAGGCTTTGATTGAAGCTGGCATCATTAGATGGACGGAAGGCGAACCCGGTGACTGCGTAACTGAAAAGGTTGTAGGCGGCGATTGTGCTGTATGTAACGAACTTGTTACGTTCAACCTCTTCGGCGAACACACGTTCCCTGCAACGGCTCCCGCTGTTGACTGCGTAACGGATGGCGAATTCGTATGCTCTGCATGTTCCTTCACGACGCCTGGTGAATTGGCTACCGGTCACGTATGGACCTACAAGTCCGTTGATACGACTGCTGGCACGATGACGGTTTCCTGCTCTTGCGGCGCTACCGATACGGTTGCTTATACGCATACTGAAACGACGGCTGAAAACTGCCAGACGTTTGCTCAAGACGTTTACACGGCTACGTTCTCCAACGGCTTGCCCGCTGGTCACGCTAACCTTGCTACGCAGACGATCGTTAAGAAGATCAACAAGGCAGAACAGAAGGCTCACACCATCGGTTCCTTGAAGATTAAGCAGGGTGAAAACAGAGAATACAACGATACGTTCGATGCATTGATTGCCGAAGGTAAGATCAGATGGACGGAAGGCGAACCTGGTATTTGCTCCGAAAAGAAGATCGCTGGCTTCGATTGTAGCGTTTGTGGCAACCTCGTAACGTTCAACCTTTCCGGTGAACACACGCTCAATGGTACGGACGATGTAACGGCTCCTACTTGTACGACTCGTGGCGTAACGACGCAGGCATGTGTAAACTGTGGTATTGACGTAGAAGTTGCAGCTGTTGACGCTAAGGGTCACACTTATGTTGCTGATGCAGCAAGCCTTGCAGCATTCGTTGCAGCTCCTGCAAACGGCGGTTCCGTAGTATTCAACTGCGCTTGTGGCGATTCCATCACCTTGAACGCAGTATTGACGACGGCTGACAGCCAGAACGGTTGTGTAACCATCAAGAAGTCTACCTACACCTTCACGAAGACCTACACTGTAGAATCTGCTGTTGTTGGTGAAACGATCAGCAAGACCTTCACGTACACGTACGTTGTTGATAAGAGCTCCGGTTCGCACACGTTGGGCGAAATCAAGAACTTGCAACAGGGTGGTACGTATGAATACAACGATAAGTTTGCAGCAGCTATTGAAGCTGGTACGTTGAGATGGGCAGAAGGCGAACCTTCCGCATGTAACGAACACTGGGTAGCTGGTTTCGATTGTACCGTTTGCGGTCACCTCGTAACCATCAACCTTTCCGGTGAACACAACATCGCTAACGCTACGTTGCAGACGAAAGATGCTACCTGCACGGCTGCTGGTTATACCTACAAGGTATGCGCAGACTGCGGTATCGAAATCGTAATTGATGAAATCCCTGCTCTTTGTCATAACGTAGAATGGTCCGTAATCGGTGCTGATAAAGACAATGCAGGCTATGCTGAAGGCATCTGCTCGCGTTGCAACAACAGCGTACAGGTTAACGGTACTGTTAAGGAAAGAGTAGAAGCTAGCTGCGGTAAAGACGGTTATGTAATCTATCAATACGTTGATGCTAATGGCAACAAGGTTGTTGAAGATAAGGAATTCGTTCTTCCTAGAACCGGTCTCCACGACAACACTGCTCCTCTTACCCGTATCGAATTCGTAGAAAACGGTTGGAAGTATGTTGCATACTTCTGCGAAGTTTGCGAATGCTACGTTGTAGAAAGCAAAGTTAAAGCTTAATCGGTCAAACGATTGAATAAAGAGAGTGACGTCCGAAAGGACGTCACTTTTCTTGTATAAAGAATACCCCGCGTTTTCACGCGGGGATATTTATTTTGTTTCCATACGGTCAAATAAAGGAAAAGTTATTAAACAATAAAAAAGGCGTGGGCTGCTATGCTCATGCCTACTTTTATTGTGCCAAACTTTCTTTTATGACTGTATAAAAGCCCAAAATCTACGCGTAATTCTTAAAGCATGCATTAACTTGTAACAACCGCCTACGGTTTTCAATAACACCGATTAATAAAGGAATGCGTCGCTTTATAGAATGCACGGCTTACAACTCATGCGCGCATTCCAAACAAGCATCTATTTGCCGCCTTGTTGGAAAGCCTCTCGCAGAACAAGAAAACGCGCGCTTATAGACCGTTTTTTCGCAAGGCAAGGTAAGGTGCTGAGGTAAATAAAAACGTTAAACCGTATAGTAAATACAAGCCTGCGTATCAAGGCATAAGCCAATGCATAAGCCAATGCGTAGAAAACGCAAACCTGCATGCAAGCTTGGCTCTATAATGTAGCCGAGTTCATTACTGATTCGTCAGGGCGTTCGAAGAACTTTTCCTCACCCGTTACTTTGCCTATTCGGCCGTTCCTATCATGCATACTATTGCCGAAATTCTTAATAATGCAACTCTGCCCAATTCCTTTTACTTGCCTTATTTCACCGCGCCCATTTTACGACATAGCAAAAGAGTATCTTTTAACAGTTCCAAGCTCTTTTATAGACAAACGGCTTATACATATTGTATATGTTCTGCCCACTTTGGCATATGACAGTTTTCGCGGATAGTGTGTTGACGCAAAAAGGCGAAAGGGCGCGCATGCGTTTGACCGCATATATCGCAAACCGCATATGATAAAATAGCATGAAAAACCATCCGTTTCCCCTAAAAAATAAAAATACAATAGGGGAATACAAATACTCCCCTACCGCACACCGTAAAAAATATATGTATGTTACCGCACACGTATTGTATCATAGTGAAACGACGTGTTTCGACGTTTTATATATGCGGTTACCCCCATACCAAGCGATTCCATGCAAAAAAACGTTAAAATCCGACAAAAAGCAAACGCTTGCGGCTAACCGCAAGCGTTTTTACACTGATAAGTCATTAAAAATCCATTTATTCAACCTTCGGCAGTTTTGCAAGGCTTGCTGCCAGTTCCTCATCCGTAGGCACGTAGTCAAACATTTTGCCGTCGTGGAACTTCTCATAGGACATCATATCAAAGTATCCCGTTCCCGTCAGCCCGAACAAAATCGTCTTTGCCTCGCCCGTTTCCTTGCACTTCATCGCCTCGTCAATCGCAACGCGGATAGCATGGCTGGATTCAGGAGCCGGCAAAATGCCTTCCACTCGCGCAAAATATTCCGCCGCTTCAAAGACTTTGGTCTGTTCAACCGACCTTGCTTCCATCAACCCCTCGTCGTAAAGCTGCGAGAGGGTAGAGGTCATACCGTGATACCGCAATCCGCCGGCATGGCTGGGCGCAGGAATGAATCCGCTGCCCAAAGTGTACATCTTCGACAAGGGGCAAACTTTGCCCGTATCGCAATAATCATAAGCATATTTACCGCGCGTCAGCGTAGGGCAGGACGCAGGCTCAACCGCGATAAATCGGTAATCGGCATTCCCTTGCAGTTTCTCGCCCATAAAAGGCGCAATCAAACCGCCGAGGTTGCTGCCACCGCCTGCACAACCGATGATGATATCCGCCTTTTCGCCGTATTTATCCAGCGCCGTCTTCGCTTCCAAGCCGATAATCGATTGATGCAACAAAACTTGATTCAGAACGCTGCCTAATACGTAACGGTACCCATCACGGCTTTGAGCCGCTTCAACCGCTTCGGAAATCGCGCAACCAAGCGACCCTGACGTACCGGGGAACTCCGCTAAAATCTTTCTGCCGACTTCTGTGGTGGTGGACGGCGACGGCGTTACGTTCGCGCCGTAGGTGCGCATCACTTCCCGTCGGAAAGGCTTTTGCTCGTACGAGCATTTTACCATAAACACCTTGCAGTCTAACCCAAAATACGCGCAAGCCATGGACAAAGCCGTTCCCCATTGCCCAGCGCCCGTCTCCGTCGTAACGCCCGTTAAGCCCTGCTGTTTCGCGTAATAGGCTTGCGGAATGGCGGAATTGAGCTTATGCGAGCCGCTGGTATTGTTCCCCTCGAACTTATAATAAATTTTCGCCGGCGTTCCCAAGGCCTTTTCCAAGCAGTACGCGCGAATCAGGGGCGCAGGTCTGTACATTTTATAAAAGTCCAAAACCTCTTTTGGAATCTCAATAAACGGTGTTGTATCGTCCAGCTCCTGTTTGGCCAACTCTCGGCAAAACACGGTAGAAAGTTCTTCTTCCGTCATCTCTTTTCCCGTTGTCGGGTTCAACAACGGCGCAGGCTTATTCTTCATAAAGGCGCGCAAGTTATACCAATACTTCGGGAGCTCCGCTTCTTCTAAATAAATCTTATACGGGATTTCTTTTTTCATATTCTCTCACTCCTTTTGTAAATTGGTTAGATATAATACTATCATATATTTCGATTATAGTCAAGCAAACAAGCGATAAAACGGATAATAAATTATAAAAAGGGCAAGAAAAAACCGCCAAGATAGGCGGTTTTATAGAAAACGGTAAGAATCACATCATTTTTACTTGGCAGCAAGCCATCACTTTCAAAGCGGCTTCGTGGTTTTCAATGGTAGTACCTGCGCAAAGGGAGGGGTGAACTTTGACGATAAGGTCGGGGAAAGCGGCTTTGATAATCAAAGCGTTGGAAACAACGCAAATGTCCGTGCAAGTCCCGACAAGCTCGATTTCGTCGTATTTTTCAAGCAAATCCCATTGCAAAAAGCCGAAAGTCGGCTTGTCCAAAAGGACGGCGTTTTTGTCCGCCAAAGCTTTTTGAATTTCGTCGGCAATTTCCCAACCGTGCGTACCGCGAACACAATGCACGACGGGTAAATTTTTACCTTCGCTGCTTTCTAAATAGTTTTCACTATGGGTATCGCGCGTGGCAATCACGTCGCCGTCAAACCCGGATACGTACGCCGCAATCGGGGACACGATGGCTTGGGCTTGCGGATTGGCAAGCGAACCGTCCACGAAATCGTTTTGCATATCAATGACAATGAGTGCTTTTTTCATAGTTTGCCTCCTATTTTTTGATAAGTTTTACAGTTCAATACAATCAAAGATACCGCCGGTTTCCAAATCTTTGAGGTACAGCACGCCGTTGTCGAACAAAAGATAGGAATGGGGAGTATCCATTTTAGGCAACGATACCGAACCGCAGTTCGCGTAGATGAAACCTTGCTCGGTTTTGCGGATGCAAGGGTCGTGGAAATGCCCGTTCAGCAAGACGTCGCCCTTTTGCAAGAGAGGGGGCTGCGCTTCATTGAACAAGTGCCCGTGGGTAGCGAAAAGGGTTTTGCCCTGCGCGCTGATAACGGCATAGTCCGCCATAATGGGAAATTCCAGCACCATTTGGTCTACTTCGCTGTCGCAATTACCGCGCACGCAAAGGATTTTATCCTTAATGGCGTTGAGTTTTTCAAACACTTTCTTGGGTGCGTACCCGTCGGGGAAATCGTTGCGCGGGCCGTGATACAACAAATCGCCGAGCAAGACAAGTTTCTCCGCGCCTTCGTTTTCAAAAGCCGCCAACAGCTCGTTGCACCAGTATTCTGAACCGTGAATATCCGAAGCGATAATAAATTTTTGCATAAAAGCTCCTTTATAAACGATTTGCCCCTTGCGGGGCAGAAAAATCGAGGGGGTGAACCGGAAAACGAGGTTTCCGATTAGAAAATAAACTTTGCGATATCGAACTGTTCAGGAAGCGAAGCACCGCTGCTGTACAGTTGCGCGTACTTGTTCATCATTTCGGGCAATTCCTCTTCGCGGAAGCTGCGGAAAGGGAACTCGGTAAAGCTGACGGCTTTGTTTGCGAGCAAGTTGATTGCAGTGGAAACAAATTCGCGGCTTTCGGTGATGCCTTTAACGGTGAGGTTGTTTTTCAATGCATATTCCAAATTGACGTGCAAAGCTTTGTTTGTCAACGAACAGAACGACACGTAAGCGTCGCGCTTTACAAGGGGGAAGAGCACGGAAGGTTCGCAGCGATTTGCAAAAGCCAAATACACGGCGCCGTCTGCCAGTTTTCCGCCCGTCACGTTGAGGACGTTTTGTTTTAAAGTATCGTCGTTGGGGAAGGTGTAATAGATACCGCTGCGTTTTGCGCGCGCCAAACGATCGGCGTTGTTATCGGCAAGGATGGGCACGGCGCGGTGATAAATAAGAATTTGACAAAGCACGTTGCCATACAGACCGCCGCCAAGGACAAGTACGTGCTGACCGGCGCTGATATGCATTTCGTCGATGACGTGTTCCGCCATAGCGATAGCGTCGATAAGGAACGCCGCTTCGTCGGTTACGGAAGCCGGCAGGGGGTATACGTCGTCCACGCCAGCAAGCACGAAATCGCGGTAAAAACCGTCCGCCGTTTCACCTGCGATACGCAATCCGTCGGGGGCGCATTCGTCCTCGGTAACGCCGGCAAGATACACACGTTCGCCTTTATGGATAAAGGAATCGTCGTTTGCTTCGGTGACCTGCCCAATGGCAAATCTGCCGGGAATAAAAGGCGCTTTCACCTTGGTCGCGCCCGTGTAAACGGCGATGTCCGATTCGGTAAGCAGAGCCTTGGTAACCTTTACTTTTACTTTGTCGTCGGTAAGTTTCAAATCCGGAGCATTTACGTGTTGTAAATTGTGAGGATAAGCCAGTTGCCAAACTTTCATAAAGAAATACACCTATGTACGCGCGGAATATTTGGTGAAAAATCGTTCACCGTACGCGTGTAAAATAAGTATAAACTATTTTCGGCAAATTTGCAACTATTTTTTATAAATTAAGGCAAAAACAGTTGACGAGTAGCAAAAAAAGGGGTATAATTGAAAAGCATATGGAAAAAAACGAACAGCGAGGTGAAAATAATGAAAGCTGATATACATCCCAAATATCACGAAGTAACTGTGACTTGCGCTTGTGGAGCTACTTTCAAAACCGGCACGACGAAAGATTGTGAAGTTCTCAAAGTAGATATTTGCAGCAACTGCCATCCTTTCTTCACTGGCAAGCAGAAGTTGGTTGATACCGGTGGACGTGTCGATAAGTTCAAAAAGAGATATGGTCTTTAATTGGTAAACCGGGGCTTTAAGATGGTTCATCTTAAAGCCTTCTTCTTTTTAAATTGTTTATGTAGGGAACAAAAAAATGAGTAAAAAAGAAAAGAAAAAAGAAAACCGTACGTATATCGGCGGTCAAGCGGTCATGGAAGGGATCATGATGCGCGGGAAACGCTCGATGGCGACAGCCGTTCGCGATCCCGAAGGTGTAATTCAGGTCGAATCCGAACGCTTAATTCCGCCCGAAAAACGTAGTAAATTCTCGCGCTTGCCCTTTGTGCGCGGTGTGGTGAATTTTGTGGTATCGTTGATTGACGGTAACCGCATTTTAATGCGTAGTGCGGACGTTGCAATCGAAGAGACGGAAAATCCTACAAAAGCAGAAAAATGGTTAGAAGAAAAGCACCATATTGATTTGAGCGGCTTTTTCAATTTTATTTCCGTTCTGCTCGGCGTTTTGCTTGCGCTTTTTATCTTCATTGCGTTGCCGCAATGGATAACAGGTTATCTTCCCACGCGCTATTTTGACGAAACTTCCGCAGGCTGGCCCGGGCTTTGGTTTAACTTGGTCGAGGGCGGTATAAGATTGGTTATTTTCATATTATATATCGTATTGATTTCACTCATTCCTTCCCTTCGTCGCGTCTTTATGTGCCACGGAGCGGAACACAAAACGATTACTTGTTATGAAACGGGAAAAGAACTGACGGTAGAAAACGTCCGCGGATGTTCCCGTGTGCATGACCGTTGCGGTACGACCTTCCTTTTCCTTGTTATGGTCGTCAGCATTTTGGTTTTCTCACTGATTAACGTTGCCTTTGTGCGCTTGGGCTTGTACACGGACAATGCAACGGCGAACAAGCTGTTAAGGTTTTTTCTCAAAGTCTTGATGCTGCCCGTGGTGGCAGGGGTATCGTACGAAGTTTTGCGCTTGCTTTCAAAAACCAAAGGCAAATTCTTCTTGCTTTTCAAAGCCCCCGGCTTGTTATTGCAGCGCCTTACCACGCGCGAACCGGAAGACGGCATGATAGAATGTGCCATCACCGCGTTCCAAACGGTCTTGGCGATGGACGCTGACCCGACCATTCCCGAAAAAGTGTTTGCAACGCAGTGCAAGATGTCCGCACTCCTGAAAAACACGAAAAAGCGTTTTGCGGACAATCAAATCGACGAAGACGAAGCGGAGTGGATTTTCTCCCTTTGCTTGGAAATTCCTAAAAGTGAAGTGTCCACGGCGGAACGCATCTTAAAAGTTTCGCAGGCGAAAGAGATTATCAAAATCGCAGACGAGCGTTTGACGGGTAGACCCCTTTGGTATATCATTGGCGATACGGATTTTTGCGGATATAGAATTAAGGTAGACGAACGAGTGTTAATTCCCCGTCCGGAAACGGAAGAAATGGCGATGATGGTCGTCAATGCCGCGGAAGACGGCTGCAAAATCCTCGACCTTTGCACGGGCAGTGGTGCGATTGCAATCGCCGTGCAAAAGGAACTGCAAAAGCGAGAGATCAAAGCCAAAGTAACGGCGGTGGACGTCAGCGAAGGCGCGTTGGAGTTGGCGAAAGAGAACGCAGAACTCAACCAAGCGAATATCAACTTCATTTTATCGGATATGTTCGCCAAGGTTCGCGGTAAGTTTGATATTATCGTCAGCAATCCGCCGTATATTCCCACGGCAACCGTCTATACTTTACAGCGAGAAGTAAAAGATTTTGAACCGCATTTGGCATTGGACGGCGGAGCGGACGGATTGGATTTTTACCGCATTATCGCAGAACAAGCGCCTAAGCATATCACGCGTGGCGGCACGCTGATTATGGAGGTTGGCGAAGGCGAAGCGGCAGAGGTTGCCAAACTGTTTAAGGGCGATCATTACACGATTATCGCAAAAGACTTCAACGGTATTGAACGCTATGTAAAAATCATATTCTAATCAACGTCACGCCCGAACTTTTTCGGGCGTCGTTTGTAGAAAAGGGAAAACTATGTTAAAAAAATTGGACGACATCAAAAAACGTTACGAATTTCTGTCTGAAAAGCTTTCGGATAGTGACGTAATCGCGGATATGAGTACTTGGCAAAAATACTCCAAGGAACAGTCCGACCTCACTGAAACGGTAGAAAAATACACCGAATATACGGAAACCGAACGCCAAATGCAGGACGCTTTCGCGCTTGCGGAAACGGAAACGGACGCGGAGATGAAGAAGATGCTCCTCGATGAAGGGTACGAATGCAAAGAACGATTGGCTGGACTTTTGGGCGAGTTGAAAATTTTGCTTTTGCCCAAGGATAAGAACGACGAAAGGGGTTGCATTTTAGAAATCCGCGCAGGTACGGGCGGCGAAGAAGCGGCTCTGTTTGCCGGCGAACTTTGCAGGATGTATCAAAACTATTGCGCTGCGCATCGTTTGCGCGTGGAAGAAATCGACGTCAACGCTACCGAGCTTGGCGGCGTCAAGGAAGCTATTTATAACGTCACGGGCGCAGGCGCGTACAAATTATTAAAATACGAAAGCGGCGTGCATCGCGTACAGCGCGTCCCGGCAACGGAAACGCAGGGCAGAATCCACACCTCGGCGGCGACGGTGGCGGTACTCCCCGAAGCGGAAGAGGTCGAGGTTGAAATCAACGACAAGGATATCCGTATCGACATTTTCCATTCGGGCGGCGCAGGCGGCCAAAACGTCAATAAAGTAGCCTCTGCCGTTCGAATCACGCACTTCCCCACGGGCATCGTGGTTACCTGCCAAGACGAGCGTTCGCAGCTCAAAAACAAAGAACGTGCGTTCAAAGTATTGCGTTCGCGCGTGTACGATTTTTACAACGGGCAGAGCGCAAAAGCGCGCGAGGAGAACCGCCGCAGTATGGTTGGTACGGGGGACAGAAGCGAACGAATCCGCACCTATAATTTCCCGCAAAGCCGTGTAACCGACCACAGAATCGGGCTTAGTCAGTACAATTTAGACGCCTTTATGACGGGGGATATCGACAGCATGGTAGAGGCTTTGGCGATTGCGGATAGAGAAGCGCTTCTCGCTTCCGCAGAAGAATAAAATAAGAGAGAAAATTCGGTTTTGCAAAGAGCCGAATTTTTTTATAAACAAAAATCGCAAAAACGGCAGGGGCAGGGACGCGTTGAATAAAAAACAGGGTAGGCAGGTACGCGTTGAAAAATGAAAATGCTATGTCGAAAAAAACGCATGCGCCTTACAAAGTATTATGTTTCCCGATTATTACTATCGATAAAACGAATTATAAAGAGGGTGAACTATAAAAAAGCTGATTATTTTTCAAGAATTTATGAAAAAGGATAGCTTTCAGGTTGCTTTATTTTCGAAAAAAGGGTACAATAATACACGGAAAAAACAAAGAATGGAGAGGACGCAAATGAAGAACAGGATTGCAACGAGAATGAGCGCAATTTCCCCCTCTTTGACGCTTGCGATTTCGGCGAAAGCGAAAGCGATGAAGGAAGCGGGAGAAAGCGTGGTGTCTTTCGGTGTTGGTGAACCGGATTTTAACACGCCCGAACATATCATTGATAGCGCGAAAGCGGCTTTGGACAACGGACATACCAAATACACGCCGTCTTCGGGGCTTTTGCCTTTGAGAAAAGCGATTTGCGAGAAGTTTAAAAAGGATAATAATTTGGATTACGAACCGTCCCAAATCATTGTTTCCAACGGTGCGAAGCATTCTATTTTCAACGTTTGCTACGCGGTGTTGGAAGAAGGGGACGAGGTTATCATTCCCGCGCCCTATTGGCTGACATATCCGGAAGTGGTCAAGGTTTGCGGCGGTGTGCCCAAGTATATCGAATGCAAGAAAGAAAATAAATTCAAGTTTACCGCGGCGGATTTAAAAGCGGCGATTACGCCTAAGACGAAGATGCTGATTTTTAACTCTCCGTCCAACCCCACGGGTGCGGTATATACGGAAGAGGAAGTCCGCGCGATTGCAAAAGTTTGCGAAGAAGCGGAGATTTTCGTTTTATCCGACGAGATTTACGAAAAACTTTGCTATAACGGCGTAAAACCCTTCTCCATGGCGGCTTGTAGCGAGAAGATGAAGGATTTGACGATTACGGTCAACGGCGTCTCCAAGACGTACGCAATGACCGGTTGGCGCGTGGGTTATCTTGCCGCGCCTAAGGACGTGGCAAAGGCGATAGACTCTTTCCAAAGCCACGCAACCTCTAACGCTTGCTCCATTTCGCAGTACGCGACGATTGAAGCGTTGCATTCTCCCGAGGAAGAAGTGGAAAGCATGCGCAAAGTATTCGACGCTCGCCGCGAAAAGATTTTGCAGTTGATTGCAGAAATCGACGGAGTATCGGCGGTAGAGCCGGACGGCGCGTTTTACGTCATGTTGGTCGTGAGTGATTTGTACGGCAAGAAATACGGCGACAAAGTCATTGATAATTCGATTGCGTTTGCGGACGCGTTGTTGGAAGGCGAAAAGGTAGCGACTGTGCCCGGGGTGTCGTTTGGGGCAGACGATTGCGTACGACTTTCGTATGCGTTGTCGGAATCGGACATCGAAGTGGGTTTGGCGCGCATTAAAAATTTTGTGGCAAAGCTGCAATAAAACAAGAGAAAAATGGATAAAAACCGACCGCAGGAGCACATTCCTGCGGTTTTTCATGTTTTTTCGCGCGATGGAGGAAACGAAAACAAAAAAAGTTTCGTAAAACGCGGAAAAATTTTCGAAAAAGTCTTGAAATTATGTGAAAAATCTGCTAAACTATAATAAACCGAGAGAAAGCGTTTTTTACTCGGAGAAAGAACGAGAAAATCTGGGAGGATTTTATTATGATTAAAGTTATTTACGGCGCGAAAGGTACGGGTAAAACCAAGATGATGATTGACGCGGCTAACGAAACGGTAGCCATTGCGAAAGGTCATATGATTTATATCACGGACAGCAAGCGCGGTATGTATGATTTGGAACGCGAAATCCGTTTCATCGACACCAGCGAATACGACATCGCAGGCGAAGCGGCACTTTGCGGATTTATAAAAGGGGTAATCGCAGGCAACCACGATAACGAATACGTTTTCATTGACGGTGTTGTTCGTATCGCAGGCAAACCTGTTCAGGAAATGGCAGCATTCTTCTATATGCTTGAAAAAGTAGCAAAGTCGAATGATATCACGGCGACCGTTTCCGTATCGGCAACGAAAGAAGAACTTCCTGATTTCGTTTCCAAGTACATCTAAGTTTTTATTGCGCGACGGAGAGGAAATAAAGCCGCGGCGATAACAACTGTCATTGGTAAGGATAGCCGAGCGGCAAGGTTCTACCGTTCGGCTTTTTCTTAAAATAAAGTATCATAAAAGCAAGCCCTAATAAAGAGAAGAGTGAAAATGCAAGGCAGTCGAAACGGCTGCCGGCTTTGCGCGTAAAAAAACGGCAAAAACGCGAAAAATGCATTAAAAAGTCGTCAAAGACAGGCAAAAAGGCAAGCAAAGGCGAATAGAAAAAGGCAGGTATAAGCTATGTATTTTATCAGTACGCGAGGAGGCGAAAAGGTAACGGGCGCACAAGCCATTGTGCAAGGTTTGGCGAAGAACGGCGGTTTGTTTGTGCCGGAAAAATTCCCTACCGTCACGGTAGAGGAAATGCAATCCATGGCAGAAATGAACTATCCCGAACGCGCGGCGTTTGTGTTGTCTAAATATTTAGGCGACGAGCTCGGCACGGATTTTTTGAAAGAAGTCTGTGAAAAAGCATACGCATCCTTTACCAGCAGCGACCCCGTTCCCTTGGTGAAAGTGGACGGCGAATCGGGTTTATACGTTCTCGAACTGTTCCACGGTCCGACTTGTGCGTTCAAGGATATGGCGCTGACGGTATTGCCCTACCTTTTGAAGAAGAGCTGCGAAGTAACGGGCGTCAAGGACGAAATTCTTATCCTTGCGGCAACCAGCGGCGACACGGGCAAAGCGGCGTTGGAGGGCTTCCGCGACGTTCCCGGCACGAAAGTGGCGGTCTTTTATCCCGACGAGGGCGTGGCGAAGATGCAACGCTTGCAAATGACTATTCAGGACGGCAGCAACGTGTTCGTGGCGGCGGTAGAGGGTAACTTCGACGATTGCCAACGCGCCGTTAAAAACATGTTCGCGTCCGAGGAATTTAATGCGACGCTTGCGGAAAAGGGCGTGCGCCTTTCCAGTGCAAACTCTATCAATTTCGGGCGTTTAGCACCGCAAATTGCCTATTATTTCTCTGCATATTTAGACTTGATTACTTCTCGTCAGATAGAAATGGGCGAGGAAGTCAATTTCGTTGTGCCTACGGGCAACTTCGGGGATATTTTGGCGGGCTGGTACGCAAAACAAATGGGCTTGCCCGTTAAAAAACTCGTCTGCGCGTCGAACAGAAACAAAGTCCTTGCGGACTTCTTGAAGAAAGGCGTTTACGACGTAAAGCGCGATTTCCACCGCACCATGTCCCCCTCGATGGATATTTTGGTTTCCTCTAATTTAGAGCGGTTGCTCTTCGAGGTCAGCGGCAGAAACACAAAACTGACGGCGCAACGCATGAAAGACTTGGCGGAAAAGAAAGAATATTCCATCACAGCGGAAGAAAAAGCCAAACTCGACGAGGAATTTTTCGGCGGTTTTGCGCGCGAGGACGACGTCATCGAAGCGATGTACGAAATTTTTGACGAGTTCGGTTACGCCATGGATACGCATACTGGCGTAGCGCTCGCTGTGTATATGCAGTTTAGGGACTGGCGCGAAAAGAAGGACGAAAAAGACCGTTCGCCTATCATCGTACTCTCGACGGCGAACCCTTATAAATTCCCACAAGACGTATTGTATGCGCTGTCGGGGAACGACGTTAAGGACAGCTTTAAAGGCATCAAGAGATTGCACCTGCTTACGGCAATGAAACCGCCTAAGAGCTTGTTAGAACTCCGTTACCGCACTCCTCGGTTTAAGACCAAGGTGAAGAACGATTTGAAAGCCATGACGGAAGTCATTTTACGCTTTGCGGAGGGTGAAATCGTGCCCATTCCCGATAGCAAGGACTAAAAATCGGCGCAAAACGGGGCAAAAAGAATTATTAATTTGTTAAACTTGTGACAGCTCCCGTCTTTTTGTGTGAATAAAAGAAGAGAACGGGGGCTGGATTTGCTTTTTTGAATGCAAACGTGGTATACTAAGGCTATGCGAAAAGCAGGCAAAAGGCCGTGAGAGAGGGAGAATATGTTCGGGTACGTTCGTACGGATACGCCGTATTTATATATCAAAGACGACGTCTTATATAAAGCTATGTATTGCGGCGTGTGCAAAGGCATTGCCGAGGTTTGCGGACACCGTGCGCGCATGGGGCTTTCCTATGACGTCACTTTCCTTTCCGTTATTTTGCATAATATCCTTGGAGTGGACGTCACCGTTGAAAAATCCCATTGCTTGACGCATTGTATTCGTTCTCGCGAGATGGCAAACGTGGACGAGCTAACAAGACAGCTCGGCGCGCTTAATACCGTTTTGGTATATTATAAATACACGGACGACATTGCCGACGGGGATCGTGGCAGGGGCAAGCGTTTGTGGTTTAAGACGGGTTATAAGCGCGTGAAGAAAAAATATCCGCAGATAGAGGAAATCGTCCGCAAGAACCTTGCGCAGCAAGAGCGCGCGGAAAAGGCGAAGACGGACAGTATCGATCGGGCGGCGGACGCCACGGCGGTTATGCTTGCGGAATTTTCCAATTATGCATTGCAGGAAAAAGCGACGGAACATACCCGTAACTTGTTCTATGCCATCGGGAAATGGATATATTTAATCGATGCGTTGGACGATTATGACAAGGATATTAAAAAGGGAGCGTACAATCCTTTTTATCTTGCTTACGGTAGCCCGTCAAAGGCGGCGTTGATAGAAGGGGAGAAAGGCGACGAAGTGCGTTTCATTTTCAACGCGATTTTCTTTGATATCCGCGAAAATTTATCGCATATCAAATTTCGGTTCAATCGTGATCTTTCGGATAATATTTTACTTCGCGGTTTGCCTGCGATGACCAATCGCATTATGTCGGGTTGCGATTGCAACGGCAGAAAGAAGGATAAAAAAACGGAAAAAGAAAAGACTAAATAAGTGAAAATACTCGGCGAAAGCCGTTAGGAGATAGAAATGACAGACAATTACAAACTTTTCGGGCTGCGTGAGGACGCGACGGACGAGGAAATTACCGAGCGCTATCAAGAGCTGAAACAAAAATACAGCGAAGAGAGATGGCTGGATGGCGAAGCGGGGAACGAAGCTGCGAAAATGTTGACCAAAATTCAGATCGCGTATAACGAGATTATGGCAGAGCGCAAGGAAAAGGCGCAAAACACGGAAGGTGTGAATTCTTTTGAAGAGATAGCCAACCTTCTTAAACAGAACAAGATAGCGGAAGCGCAGCGTATCTTGGATAATTTTAATGAAAGACCGGCGGAATGGCATTATTTGCAGGCGGTAGTTTACTATAAGCAAAACTGGACGAACGACAGCAAAAAGCAGTTGGAAATCGCAATGCAAATGGACCCTGACAACCTGAAATACCGTTCTGCTTATGGAAAATTGAACGCAAAGAACGATTATCAACAGCAAAGCGCACATCAACAGACGCAAAACCCGTACACGAACGAAGTCCCCGAGGACAACGGCGAACAGATGGGCGGCAGCTGTTGTTCGGACTGTATTTCCTGTTGCTATATCAACCTTTGTATCAACTGCCTGTTTAACATGTGCTGTGGCTGCCGTTAATAGGCTGCGGTGAGGAAATGAAGAGAAAAATAACAGCTTACGAAATCGCATTATCGGCGCTTGCCTGCGCGCTGGCGGTCATTTGTCTAACCGTCGGCGTGTATTCAGAAATACTCCTGCTGACGGGGTATCTTTTGGGTAGTTTTGCGATGATGCTGCCGCTTGCCAAACGCAGTTTTATCGGCTATTTCTTGGCGTACGTGGCAAGCTGTATTTTGTCAACGCTGTTTAGCGTGGCAAGGTTTTGGGAAATTTTACCCTTTATTATGTTTTTTGGATTGCATCCGTTGGTGAACGAATTGCAGTTACAGATAAAAATCAACCGTTGGATAGCTTGCGCAATCAAAGCGTTATGGTTTGACGTGACGATGTACTTAATTTGGCGTTTCATCTTCGGAATGACGACGTCGATTGCAGGGCTGGAACGGTTTATGCTTCCGATCATTCTTGTCGTCGGCAGCGCATTTTTCGTCTTTTACGATTACGTAGCGTACAAATGGCGCGCAGGTATCAATAGACTTGTCGCGCGTATTTCTAAAAAATAATAGCTCATAAAGCCGATTTTTTGGGATAAGGAGAGGGGATTTGTATGATAGAAAAAAACGATATCATTTGTGCCGTAACAAGTGCCATCGGTTCGAACGGTGAGGGCATTATCAAGCACGAGGGCATCACGTTCTTCGTGCCGGCTTGCCTGCCCGGCGAAAAAGTGAGTTTTCGTGTTTTAAAGGTCAAAGGAAATATCGGCTACGGGAAAGTAGAGGAAATTTTGACTCCTGCGGAAGAGCGAGTTCGTGAAAAATGTCCCGTATTTTCCAAGTGCGGCGGGTGTTGTTTGCAGCACCTGGACTATCCCATGCAGCTTGCGCACAAGAGCACGGTTGTCAAGGACGCACTTCGTAAAATCGGCGGCATCAACGTACAAGTTCCGCTTGCCGTGAAAAGCGATATTGCCTACGGGTACAGAAACAAATTACAAATTCCCGTAGGGATAGACAAAGAGGGCAAAACGGTTATCGGTTTTTACGCCGAACACAGCCATCGAATCGTACCCGTAAACGCCTGCGCTATCCACCCCGAGTGGGCGGAAAAGCTGATTGCGGCGGTGAAACGTTATTTGACGGAATGCGCCGTAAAGGGGTATGACGAAGAAACGAAAAAAGGCGCGGTGCGGCATATCGTAGCGCGTGAAATCGGCGGAAAATATATCGTTACGTTGGTTTCTGCAAAGCGCGAACTGCCCAACGTATCCTATCTTGTGGGCTTGTTGTCCGGCATTTTCCGCGATTTTTCTCTGTACGTCAATTTCAACGATTCAGACACGAACGTTATTTTGGGAAAAGAATTCCAGCTGATACACGGGCCAGGCGTTTTCGAGGCGGAAGAACAAGGAATTTTCTATGAGGCAGGTCCCGTCACGTTCTTGCAGGTAAACGAAAACGTGCGCACCAAGCTGTATAAAGACGCATTAAAAACGGTATGCGAAGACGGCGACGAAGTCGTTATCGATGCATATTCGGGCGGCGGACTTTTAACTGCGATGATTGCCAAAAAAGCAAAAAGAGCCTACGGTATCGAGCTGGAAGAAGAAGCTTCGCGTTGTGCGAACTCGTTAAAGCAAAAGAACGGGTTAGACAACATGACGAATATCTGCGGCTACGTGGAAAAGGAACTGGCGGCGGTTTTGGAAAAAGAGAAAGGGGAAAAAGTGCGTTTGATTCTTGACCCGCCGAGGGCGGGGATAGCGCGCAGCGTCACGATGGCGTTGTTGGAAAGCGGAATCCCCAAACTGACGTTGATCAGCTGCAATCCGTCTACGTTGGCTCGTGATTTGGGAATTTTGACGGGCAAACTGATTGAAAAGGACGGGGAACTGGTGAAAAATCCTGCCTATGAAGGCAAAGCGGACGATGAAACGCTCGATGGGTATTATGAGATTGAAAAAATTCAGCCCTACGATATGTTTCCTCAAACCAAGTGCATAGAAACCTTGGCGATTTTAAAATTAAAGTAACAACAAAATAGAGAAAAGCTTCCACGAAAAGCGCGATGGCTTCGTGGAAGTTTTATTTTTTTAATTTTTCCGAATTTTTTCTCAAAATGTACTTTTTTTAGTACAAAATATATGCTATAATGTATTTATAAAAAATAAATTGGGTGATTACCCATACAAAAAGAGGCGTTGGTATGCGTGAGGAATTTTTAGAATTATTAGCACGGGCAGATGGCTCTACGTCCATAGACGAGGCTTGCGCGGCTTGCCAAACGATGGAAGAGTGGGAACTGTTATGGAAAGTTATCGATATGAAAAGAGGGGAAAATGCGCCGCGGAAAGAACCGCCGGATGAATGGAAAGCGCGTGCTTTGGAGGCGTTTCAAGACGTTCCGCCTTGGAAAATTAGCGTAAAGAATATCCAAATCAAGCTGAAAGTGGGGTACAGTTTAGGGGCGGATATTCAGGACTGGCTTATGAAAGTGAAATGGCAAGAATCATAAAAAATCTGTAATAATATACCAAAAAAAGGACAAAAAAGGGGTTTTTAATGAATATTACGATTGATAGCGAGTTTAAGAAATTTGCACCGATATATATTTTGTGGGTGTTAGAAACGTACACGGACGAGGAAAATCGTCTAACGTACGAACAGATAAAGGAAAAATTAGAAGAGAGCGGTTTTGTGTTGGAGCGCAAAGCGATTGCGCGGAACGTACAAGACCTTTGCCATATCGGCTATAAAATCCACGGTGCGTACCCCGAATACGACGAAGAGGGAAACAAGGTAAAAAGCAAGCGCGGCGTGTGGTTGGAAAAGCATTTTTCGGACGAAAATTTGCAGATGCTGATAGATTCCGTGCTCTTTTCCAAATATATCGCGCCCGAGGACGCGAAAACGCTCATCGGGCATATTCGCGACATGGGCAGCGCTACATTTCAGCGAAAAAATAAGGGGATTGCCAAAGTCAGTTCAGTATATCACGCCCATCACGTCGATTTTTTTAAGGAACTCGGCGTGATACAGCAAGCCATCATTCAAGAGCGCAAGTTGACGATTTCCTACGGCAGTTACACACCCAAGAACGGGGATTTCGTGTTCGAGGGGAAGAATAAAACGGTACATCCCTATCACCTTGCGTTTGTGAAAGGGAACTATTATTTGATTGGCTTGTCCGAGGAAACGGGGGAAATCGAGCATTTTCGTGTAGACAGAATCCGTCAGGCGAAAATGGAAAAAGGCGCGCAAAAGCCTATCCAAGACACGTCAATGAAAGGGGTGTCGCTTGGCGAATACGTGGACTCGCATCCGTATTTTGAGACGGGCAAACCCACGACGGTGACGTTTAAAGTGCAATCGGACAAAATCGGTCATGTCGTAGACGCGTTTGGGGAATCTTTCCGCGTGTATGGCAGCGATAGAAAAACGACGACTTTGGCGGTAAAGTGCAACGAAAACGACGCCTATTACTGGGCTTTGCAGTTTGGCAGCTGCGTGGAGGTCATCGAGCCGCAATCTCTGCGCGATAGATTGCGTTTTGCGGTAGAAGAAATGGCGATGCGGTACTTGGGCAGGGATGGAGACCGGTACGGTGAAGCGCTTAAAAATATGGAAAACAATGGCAATTTAGACCTTACGGGGGTGAAACTGGTGGGGTTTACCAAGCATCAAAGCTTGACGAAAATCAAGGTTTTGCGGCTTTCCGACAACAAGATAAGCGATATTTCTTTCGTGAAAAATTATGCGCCGTTCCTTTGCGTTGTCTCCCTTTTCAATAATCCGATTGCCGACCTTTCCCCATTGTCGGCGTGCGATAAGGTGCATACCTTGCATTTGAAAAATCTGGCGATAACAGATTTGTCCGCGTTGACGCAAATGAAAGGTTTGCGCTGTTTAGAGCTGGAAAACTGTGAAGACGTCGATTGCAGCGCCGTCTATCAAATGCCCAATTTGGATTGCCTGCGCATTCATGGCATTGCCAAAAACCTTGACGTTAAAAAGCTGCAAGAGATGCGCCCGAGTCTTGACGTCAGGGAGCATATTGTCCGTGAACGCGCGGATAGAATCCAATGCATTTGTTCGCAGTTCCCCCTCAACGTGTTAAAGGAATCTTTGGGGTATAATATCCTGCTGTCGGGCGACGAAAAGGACGCGATTGCCGCTGTGGAAGAGGTTTTTCATCGTTTGCCGATAGAGGAAAGAGAGGTGGCAGAGCTTGTTTTTAAAGAACATCTTGGCGAGGCGGCGATTTCCGAACGTTTAAAAATCTCCGTGGAAGAAATCGGGCGTTTGCAATCCTCGTATATGAAAAAATTTAAGCACAAATCCTATCAACGCGGCTTGGAAAAGTTTGTGACGGTGAAAGATCCGCGCTCGACAAACGCGATGGAAAAACTCAAAGAAATGATAGAAAAGTTGTAATTTCGGCAGAGTATTTTTTTACGAAAAATTATAAAAATATGCCGATAATAGGCAAAAAAGTACCAAATTAAGGACGCTCCGTACCGTATAATAAAGAAAAACGGTACGGAGTATTTTTTATGGTTACGATACAAGAACGGTTACAACAATTCCCACGTCGCGAGGAAGATACGCACGATAGATTGCTTGCTTTGGTGCAGGATAGGGCGAAAATCCGCCCATGGACAGCGCAAGAAAGCAATCGCTTAAACGAAGAACTTTCTATCATCAAGGACACGCAAACGTCGGCGATTTTCTTGCTTTTATACGATATTCGGTGTGCCTTGCGCGATTGCGAATTGCATGTTCACTGGTTGATGCAGAGTTCTTTTTTGTGTTATTATTTGGGGATAACGGAAACAAATCCGCTTGCATACGGTTTGCCGTTTGCGCGTTTGTTGCACCGAGAGAGTAGCCGTTTGCCTAACCTTTCCGTTGCGGTAAAAAAGGGCGCGCGGGGCAGGGTTATCAAATATTTGGCTTCGCGCTATGGTTGCGGACGGATTGTCGGGGTGTTGGATACCCCTAACGAGTTTCTTCTTTCCGACAAACCCATCTGGGACGTCGCCGAACCCGACGGAATTATTTTACGCGCCAACCCCAAACACGAAACCGTTTGGCACCAGCGCATTGCTTCGGTCACGAAGGCGGAAGCCGACAAAATAGGTCTGAGCGTATTTGCTGTGGAAGAGAGGGAGTTTTTGCCCAACCGAGCGTTGACGGAAGCGGAACTTTACCAAAAAACGTTGCAGCTTTTTTCCGGGCATAGGTTTGAAACGGATACCGGGTACGCATGGGATAAGGAAACGGCATATATCTTCAAAAACACGGACTCAAAGCTGGTATATCAGGAGCAATTTTTTCTGTTTTTGGAAAAGAGTTTGGGCGCAGACGGCGAACGGATAGACAGATGGCGCAAAGCAATACTGACGGGAAAATACGAGCAATCAAAACCACTTGCGGCGCTTTTACAAGAACGGTTTGGACAGGCAGGGAAGGCTATATTTTTTTACGTACAACAGCGGTTGCCGTACGCGGTGAGTAAGGCGTACGTGATAGGGCAAATGTTTATAAAAGAGGAAGAAATCGGAGAGTAAGTTGGGAAAAAATGCATTTTACGCACAAGAAAATGAGCGCAAGGGCTTGAAAAAATCGGGAATATCTGCTACAATAAAATAGTATTAAAAAATCCCCTTAAAACGGGTATGCAAAAAACGCCGTAGCTTTCTTATTTTTTAGCAGAAAAAATAGGGCGTTGTAATCAAAAGGGCATACCAGGTACGAGTTGAATGATGAAAATGACAAAAAAGCCCACCAACAAAACCCGAGGAAACGGCACGTCGCCTCGTTCGGGCGCGCATAAGAACAAGGACAACCCGTTAGGCGAGAAAGTCAACGGGGTTTCCGTCTATACCGCCGTTTACAAAGTCAACAGAAGCGACGAACTGTTGGAATTTTTACTTCGCAAATGCAACACCTCGCGCAACAACGTCAAATCGTTGTTGGTGCGAAAGCAGGTGCTTGTCAATGGAAAAGTCGTGACGCAGTATAATTATATCTTGGCGAAAGACGACGAGGTAAAACTTGCCAGAAAGCCCGTCAAAGACGGCATCATTGCCACACAGCCGCCGAAAAACGGCGCGAAAAAACCGATTGCGCCGCGCCCTCGTCTTTCCTTGAAAATTTTGCACGAGGACGAGGATTTTTTGGTGGTGGAAAAGCCGGCTGGCTTGCTTTCCGTGGAGAGCGATAAAGAGCACGAATGCGCTTATTCGTATGCAGTGGATTATTTGGAAAAGCAAGGCAAGACGGCGCGTCCGTTTATTTTGCACCGGATTGATAAGGAAACCTCGGGCGTGCTGATTTTTGCCAAGAACGTAAAAATTCATTCTATGCTGAAAATGCACTGGAACGAACAGGTGCAAAAAAGGGAATATTTCGCAATCGTGGAAGGAGTTCCCGAAAACCGTTCAGGTACTGTTATTTCCTATTTAAAAGAAAACGCCAATAATTTGGTATATTCGACCAACGACCCGTCGGGGCAGAAAGCCGTCACGCACTATGAAACGGTGAAAGAAAACGGGGAATACGCATTGTTGAAAGTACAAATCGACACGGGCAGAAAAAATCAAATCCGCGTCCACATGAAATCGATAGGACACGCCGTCGTTGGCGACGATAAGTATCTTTCAGAGAAAAATCCGCTCGGTCGGCTTGGTCTGCATGCCAGCAAACTGGAATTTATTCACCCCGTCAGTAAGGAACTTTTGACGTTCACCTCGCCCCTGCCCCCGGCATTTCGGGCTTTGGTTGGTAAAATATAAGGAGACGATATGAAGAAAATCGCAAGCTTTACCGTCAATCACGACACGCTCGAAAAGGGTATGTATATCTCCCGTATCGACGGCGACGTGGTGACGTACGATATCCGCATGAAAAAACCCAACGGCGGCGATTACATTTGCATGAGCGCCGCGCATACCTTGGAACATCTTTTTGCCACGTACGCGCGTAATAGTCGGCTGGGCGAACACGTAATTTACGTAGGCCCGATGGGCTGCCGAACGGGTTTTTATTTCCTTGTCCGCGACGTAATCACGCATGAACAAGCTATTCAGCTCGTCCGAGAAAGCATGGCGTTTGCGCGGGATTTCGAAGGGGAGATACCCGGCAATAAAAAGGAAGAATGCGGCAACTATTTAGACCACGATTTACCGGGCGCAAAAGCCCTCGGCAAAGAGATGTCGGAAGTCCTTAAAAACTGGACGGTACAAGATTTACAATACAAGGAGTAACGGTTATGAACGCAATGGAAAATATGCTCACGCGCAGCAGCGTGAAAAAATATAAGAGCGACCCCGTACCCAAAGACCTCATGGACAAAATCATCGAGGCAGGGCTTGCCGCTCCGTCGGGCTTGAATAAACAAGCCCCCATTATCGTGGCGGTCACCAACAAACAAGTCCGTGACGAGCTGTCCAAGCTGAATGCAGGGAAAGACCCGTTTTTCCGTTCCGACCCCTTTTATAACGCGCCTTGCGTGTTGGTCGTGCTCGCGGATAAAAGTGTTCCCACCTACCTTTACGACGGTTCGTTGGTGATGGAAAACATGCTGCTTGCGGCGCATGCGTTGGGGCTTGGCGCGTGCTGGATACACCGCGCAAGGGAAACGTTTGACCAGCCCGAGGGCAAAGCTCTTTTGCAAAAACTCGGCATCGAGGGGGAATACGAGGGAATAGGCAACTGCATCGTCGGCTACCCCGAGGGCGACGTGCCTAAGGTGAAACCCAGAAAAGAAAACAGAGTCTACTACGTAGACTAAACCATGCATTAGGATACGGTTATGCAAACGGGAATATCGACGGCTTCGCTGTTTATGCGAAGAAATAACGAGGACGCGCTGCCTCTTTTTAACGACCTTGGAGTACCCACTGCCGAGGTCTTTCTCACGTCTTTTTCCGAATACGGCGCAGAGTTTGGCAATCTGCTCGCGCAGCGTAAAGGGAATGTGAAAGTCAATTCCGTGCATATTCTAAATACACAGTTCGAACCGCAGCTTTTCAGCGCGCACGAACGGGTAAAAGCCGATTGTTACGGCTGGCTGGACAAAGTGTTAGACAGTGCCAACGCGCTTGGCGCGCCCTATTATACTTTCCACGGCACGGCGCGGTATAAGCAATCCGCGCGCGACCCTCGAAACGACCGTTTTGACAGAATGGGTATTCAGCTTGCGGAGATTTCTGATTTTTGCAAAAACAAGGGCGTGACGTTGTGCTTGGAAAACGTTGAATGGGCGACGTATAACCGCGTCGGCGTGTATCAAGAACTGAAAAAATATGCGCCGAGTCTTCGCGGCGTTTTGGATATCAAGCAAGCCCGTCTTGCCGGCGAGGGGTACGAGGCGTATCTTGCGGAAATGGGCGAGGATATCGCGTATGTGCATATTTCCGACGTGGACGAAAAGGGCCGCATCCGCTTGCCCGGACAGGGTATTTTCGATTTCGAAACCCTTTTAAAACGCTTGCAGGACGTCGGGTTTGACGGCGCGCTGCTCATCGAAGTCTATAAGGAAAACTACGCCGAAGAACGGGAATTGAAAACTTCTTGCGACTTCGTACAAGAGCTGATTTATAAACTCGGCTGCTAAAATGAAAAAACTGTAAATTTTTCTTACTTTTTTGGAGAAAACTGTTGACAAGACCAAAATCTTATGCTATATTATAAATAGGATTGATTATCAATAAGAAAAAAGGAGAGGAAAAAATATGTTACACGTATATCGTTGTGAAAAATGCGGCAAAACTTTGGTGTCTAAGGACGCTTTGCAATTAGAGGGCTGGGTAGAGCTTATCGCAGGCAGCACGGACGCTGCGCAGGAAAAACACGTACCCGTCGTTACGAAGAAGTGCAAGAGCGTCAAGGTAGACGTTGGCAGCGTAGCGCACCCGATGACGAGCGAGCACCTTATCGAATGGGTAGCTTTGGAAACGGAGCAGGGGTATCAAGTGAAGCATTTGTCGGCAGGGGCGGAACCCGTATGCGCGTTCACGCTTGCGGACGGGGATAAAGCGGTTGCGGTTTATGCATACTGTAACTTGCACGGACTTTGGCAAAGCTAAGCCTATCTCGGCAAAAAATAAATAAAAAATAGAGGCGAAAACATGATTGAAAAAGAGGCCATGTATAAACTGACGTACGGTCTGTTTGTTTTGACGACGACGGACGGGGAAAAGCAAAACGGGTGTATCGTGAACACGGTATCGATGATTACGGATAATCCCAAACGCATCACCGTATTTGTCAACAAAGCCAACTACACGGAAGAATTATTGCGCAAAACGGGGATTTTGAACGTATCCATTCTTACGGAAAAGACGCCGTTTGACGTATTCCGTCAATTCGGGTTCGTGTCGGGAAGAGAGGTTGACAAGTTTGCCGATAAAAAATATCCCACGACGGAAAACGGGCTGTATTACGTGCCCGAATGTTCCAACGCGGTTTTAAGCGCGAAGGTCATCGATCATTACGATTATGATACGCATACGTTGTTCGTGGCTGAGGTGACGGAAGCCAAGACTCTTTCGGCGGATAAATCTGTAACGTACGAGTATTATCAAAACCATATCAAACCCAAGCCCGCTACGCAGCCTGCGCAGGAAGAAAAGAAAACAGAAAGCGCAAAACCCAAGGGCTGGGTATGCAAAATTTGCGGTTACGTGCACGAGGAAGAGGAGCTTCCCCCCGATTTTGTTTGCCCTTGGTGCAAGCATCCGGCTGAGGATTTCGAGCCTATCTATTAACCGTTCGCCAAAAAGCGTGAAAAGGTGCTAAAAACCGACAAATACGGCAAAAGCGCGGCGGAAAAAAGAGGAAAAAAACGTAAAAAGGTGCAAAAAACGCCCGTAAAAGACTTGACATAAAAAACTGGACTTGTTATAATTACGGAGTACGAAATAAACGCATCGGCAAAGGATGGTGAAAAATATGTCCACGGTTAGAGTTGGTGAAAACGAAAACGTTGAAAGCGCATTGCGCCGTTTCAAGAGAAAGTGCTCCCGCGACGGTATCATCGGCGATTTGAGAAAGAAGGAATTTTATGAAAAGCCTTCCGTAAGAAGAAAGAAAAAGTCCGAAGCTGCCAGAAAGAGAAGCAGAAACTAACGAAAGAAGAGTCCACGGATACGTGGACTTTTTTCTTGCAAATTTTGTCGAAAAAAGGAAAGGAGATGAGTATGCCGCAAGGAACGCACGGAAAGACGGAACGCACGTTACGGGACGAAGCTCGGCTTGCCAAACGCCGCATTAAAAGCGGTTTTTGGACGGAGTGCAGAGAGGATATGGACGCACATTTGGAAAAGGCGAGGGAACAGGGTTTAAACGAAGGCAAGGCGGGACGGTATTTCAAAGCGCACGTTGAGGCACAAATCGAGGGCAAAAAAGAGGACGAATTTTATCTGCGTGTCAAAGAACTTTTGCTCACGGAAGGGGAAGTGAGCGATGCAATCGGCCGTTTAACGGACAAGGAATATTATGAAACGCTCACGTACGAGGAAAAGCAAAGATACACGCTGACGCTCAGTGAAAAATATCTTCGCGCCTTAGAAAAATTCCGCGCGGAATGCGAATTTGACGCGCTTACCAAAAACGCGTGAGGGGACGGGGCGTTGATGTAATTTTTATATTGCCTCTTGACAAAAATTCAATGGTATGGTATACTATGATTGTGGAGGAACACGTATGAAAAAAGAACAAACGGACGTCCCGAGTAAAAAAGAACAGGAAGAAAGACAGGCGCAAGTCCAAGCCCGTATTTTTAATAGGCAGGAAGATTGTGCGCCGCCCAGCGATTCGCGCAGAGGGCCGTTTTTCCTTTTGGCTTGGCTGTTTTCGTCCATTGTGTTGGTGGTTATTTCTTGCGCGCTGTTCAGTTCGCTGGACAAATGGTATTTCACGGTGCTTGCCGTGCTTATCGGCATCGCAGCCGGATTTGTCCTTGCTTTGGGAATTTGCGCCGTGATGAATATTTTTATGCCGACGCTGTTTTTCAAAACCAGAGAAAATCATCACGATTGTGATTGGCGGGATATAGACTGGCCCTACCACCCCGACGTATAATCGATACGCAAACCGAACGAAAGAAACAAAACGTAAAAACCGGACGCACACCGCGTTCGGTTTTTTTATGGAACCGAGCAAAAACGGCGCTGGGAAGGCTTGCAAATTGGGGCGAATTATGCTATAATTATTTTGTTATGAGTAGAATAGACGAAATTTTGGAAAAACTGAATGACGAACAGATAAAACCCGTTCTGCAAACGGATGGCGCGGTGCTTGTTTTGGCGGGCGCAGGGAGCGGTAAAACGCGTGTTTTGACTTCCCGTATCGCTTATATCGTGGAGGAAAAAGGCGTCCCTGCCGAGGCGATTCTTGCCATCACGTTCACCAACAAAGCGGCGAATGAGATGAAAGAGCGTTTGAGCCAAATCGTGGACGTAAACCGTTCTTGGGTGTGTACGATTCACAGCATGTGCGTGCGGATTTTGCGCATGTATGCCGCGGAAGCAGGGGTGTCGTCCAACTTCTCCATTTACAGCGAAACCGAACGCAACAACATCGTGAAAAAATCCTTTCAGGAATGCGATTTGGACGATGATAAACTGCTTAAAGCGGTGAAATACCATATCGGCAACGCGAAAATGTTGGGGTTAGAGCCCGACAGTTATGCCGAGGAGAACGCAGGCGACCCGGATATTGACGAGGTGACGAAAGTTTATCGCCGTTATCAAAAGCATTTGCGTGAAAATAACGCGTTGGATTTTGATGATTTGCTCAACGAAACGCGCAATCTTTTAAAACGCAACGAAGAGGCGCGCGAATACCTCGGGGGCAGATTCCGCTACATTCTCGTGGACGAGTTCCAGGACACCAACGCGGTGCAGTACGAGATTATCCGCATGCTGGCGTCCGTGCACGGTAATCTGTTCGTGGTTGGCGACGACGACCAGTCTATTTATGGTTGGCGCGGCGCGAAGTTGGAAAATATTTTGCACTTTGAAAAGGATTTTAAAGGCTCGAAAGTCTTTAAATTAGAGCGCAACTACCGCTCCACGAAGAATATTTTAAAGCTTGCAAACACCGTAATTCAGCACAACGGGCGCAGAAAAAATAAGACGCTTTGGACGGAAAACGGCGAGGGCGCGCACGCCAAGGTATACGAATCGGAAGAGGAGAGCGGTGAGGCGCGGTATATCGCACGTGTGATTGCAGGGCTGATGCAGCAGGGATATAAGTATTCCGATTTCGCAATTTTGATGCGTATCAACGCCCTGACGCGTTCTTTCGAACAAGAGTTCACGGGCGACGGGATTCCCTACAAGGTTTTCGGCGGTTTCAAGTTCTTTGAACGAAAGGAAATCAAGGATTTGTTGGCGTATCTGAGATTAATCAATAACCCGTTCGACAGCGAAGCGGCGCTGCGAATCATCAACTTCCCCAAGCGCGGCATCGGCGCGAAAACGGTGGATACTTTGCAAAAATACGCGTTCGATACCGAACTTTCGATATACGATGCATTGATTGATATTGACGAAATCGGGTTTACGGGTTCGACGAGGGAAAAACTGGTCGGCTTCCGCGATTTGATTAAAACTTGGATTATCGACAGCCAAGAAATGCCCGTCAACGAGCTGGTGAAAAAGATTATCGCCGACACGAGAATGCGCGAGGCGTACGCAGACGATTCGGATGAGAGTATCAACAAACGCGCCAACATCGAAGAATTTATCACGTCGGTAGAGGATTATTGCCGACTCAATCCCGATACGAGTTTGACGGACTATCTTAACCAAGTCACACTTTCGTCGGACACGGACGAGATGGACGATAGCGATTACGTCACGCTTGCGACGATACACTCGGTAAAGGGTTTGGAGTTCCGCTGTGTGTTCATTTGCGGTTTAGAAGAGAATATTATGCCCGTATCGCGCGCGGTGGAAAACGACGACGATATGGAAGAAGAACGCCGACTGATGTACGTTGCCATCACGCGAGCAAAAGAGAATTTGTATCTCACGCGCTCCAAGAGCCGTTACTTGTACGGCAGGCGCGAACCGACGGCTCGGTCGAGGTTCTTAAAAGAGCTTTCTTCCGTTGTCGAATTGCCCAAAGAGGTGCGCCGAAGCCCTTACGGATATGGGGATTACGACGACCCCGAATCGTACGGAAATAGTGCGTACGTGGGGGGCAGGTACGAGATGAACGACGAATTCAGCGGCAGACGCAGCAATTTTGGCGGCGGATATTCGTCCTCGGCAAGCCGTGGATATGGGGATAGTTCGTATGGCAATTCGGGGATCACTCGTTCTGCGTGGAACGGGGGTTCTTCGTACGGTTCATCGTACGGTTCGTCAAGCGGAAAAACGTACGGTTCATCGTATGGTTTGACAAACTACGGCAACCGCACGGGCGGCACGCCAAAGGGCGGTTTTACTTACGGCGGCGTTGGCAAAGCGGCAAAGCCGACAGCACCCACCAAAGATTTGACGGGATTTACGATAGGCAGAAACGTCGTGCATCCCAAATTTGGCAAAGGCGTTATCGTCGGTTCGCGCGGGGTCGGTAGCAACATGATTATCGACGTGGCGTTCGAGGGGTTGGGGATAAAACAGCTCTCCGCGTCGCTCGCACCTTTGACGTTGCAATAAAGAGGTAAACAAACAAAAGATGAATGGAGGGCGGCATGAATAAATTTTCTTGCTTTTTATCAAGCACGTTTAATGATATGCAATCGGAAAGAGATTTTTTTCGTTTGTCGTTGGAAGAAAAAATCAATGAAAACTTAAAAGATACT
>JAZQGK010000064.1:0-22567 GCA_045539975.1 Candidatus Scatosoma sp.
CCGCTTGGCCTCCGACTTCGTCTCTCCCTCCTTTTTTCACCGCAATCTCCCCCTTATACGCCGGTATTTTTCGCGTCCCTGCAAGCGTCGTTATTTGGATTTCATCGCATACCTGCCCCCCACAAAACACAATTTCATGCCCTAAAATTTCATAGAAAAAATCGGGGGAAAGGAAGCAGATAGGCAGCCCGTTTTTCGTGGCTGTATTGCCACTATCAAAATACCCGTTTCCGCACCCCGTTTTTCCGTTTATATACACTTTGCAAAGGTACACGTAAGCAAAATCCGCGCGCTTTCGATACATTTTCGCAATCAAAAGACAAGTAAGCCCCGACAGCAGCGAAAATCCTATCACCGTTACAAAATCGGGCAACCGCGAAAGCGGAAAAGTAGTGTATACACTTGTCAACGCGCCGCCAAAAGCAAAGGTGAAGGCAAAGAACAAAACGGTAGTCAACGCGTACCTGCCCCAGTCCTCTTTATTTTTTATCCGTCCAAACGCCAGCATGCACAATAGCGCCCCGACGGACAGTTTTAATACCAAAGCTTTCCAAGAAGACAAGCGCAAAAGCGGATACAGTAGCGCGAAAATTCCGCCGCAAGCGGCGGCAGACGCAATCCGCCACCGCTTGAGCGGCACTTTGGAGGCCGTTAGGGATAGGCATATCAAAGCCCCGTCGAATAAAAAATTTTCTAAAAATGCATATTCCACATACACGACCATAATACACGCAATCCCTTTCCGTATAAGCGAGTGAGCCCATTATAGCATGAAAATATAAAAAATAAAAAACGCCTTTTGTAAAAAAAGCGTTTTTCTTGTCGCAAGCCTCTTTTTAGGCTAAAAAGCGTTTTTATAATATTCTATCCTGCCATCGGCGTACACCTCCGCCACGTCAAAGCGCGCGTTGGGTTCTTCCCCCTGCTTGGACCAATAAAATTTGGCAATTTGATAATAGCGGCGTTGTTTATCCGTTCCAACCGCTTCCTTGGGCGTTCCAAACGCGTCGGACGTACGGGTTTTTACTTCCACAAATACCGTTTCGTCGCCGTCTTGAACAATGAGGTCCGCCTCCCCAAAAGGCGTGCGGTAATTGCGTTGCAACAGCTGACAACCCTGCTTTTTCAGGTACTCTTCTACCAGCTTTTCCCCTTTTTTGCCTAAAAGTTTTTTGTGAACGTCCTGCGGTGAATGGGACATAATCCGTGCTCCTTAATGCCTTGAATATGCGCCGCCGTGCCATACCCTTTGTTCTTTTCAAAGGCGTAATGGGGATAGTCTTTGGCAAACTCGTCCATCAAATGGTCACGATAGACTTTGGCGATGATGCTTGCCGCGCCAATCGAGTACGAAAGCGCGTCGCCGTGAATGACGCTGCGCTGGGGAAAATCGATATCTATCGTCATATTCCCGTCGGTAAGCACCGTTTCAGGGGGGATTTTCAAGCTTTCAATCGCCTGTTTCATGCCCATGCGCGTGGCTTGCAAAATGTTGATTTCATCAATCGTCTTTTCGCTCACTTCGATAATCGTATAACAAAGCGCGCGCTGTTTGATTTCTTCCGCAAGCTGTTCGCGCTTTTTTTCGGACAGTTTTTTACTATCGTCCACGCCGATAACAAGCGAAGCTTCGTCCAAAGGCATGATGACCGCCGCGCACACAACGGGGCCTGCAAGCGGACCTCTGCCGACCTCGTCTACCCCTGCGATATAGCGCACGCCTTGCGCTTGTAATGCGCGTTCATATTGTAATTTTTCTTCTGCGTTCCAAATTTTTTTCATATCGTCCTTCGTTTACATCTCGAAATCGGGATAATCTTTGGGGTCTTCCAAACACACTTTGCCGATTCTGCCTTTACGGAAATCGTCCACAATCGCTTTTGCACCGCGTTCATAATCGTATTCTCCGCCACGGAAAATAAAGCCTCTGCGCTTACAAACCGCTTCGTACATACCCAGCTTCTCCGAAAAATCGGTAATCCCGTACCGCTCGGTAAGGTGCTGCGGATATTTTTCTGCCAGCTCGCCAAGCAATTCCAACGCAACGTCGTCCATATCCAAAATATCGTCGTTGATACTGCCGATATACGCCAAGTGCCGCGCGTGATATTGATTATCAAAAGCCGGCGGCATTGTCCCGGGCGTATCCAACAAATCGAACGCGCCGCATTTCAGCCAACGAACGTCGCGCGTCACCCCGGCTTTGTCCCCCGTTTTCGCGCGTTTTTGACCGCTCAGTAAATTGACGATGGTGCTTTTGCCCGTGTTGGGAATCCCTGCCACCATGAAACGGAAAGTTCTGTTTAAACCCTTCGCCAGGGCTCTTTCTCGTTTTTCTTCCGTTATCGCGTTCAGGCGTTGGAGCAAAATACGCTTGGTGGAAATATTCGTGGAATCGCATTTTACGGCATAACAGCCTCTGTCTTCGAAAAATTTCACGAAAGCGTCCGCTTTTCCATCGGCAAGGTCGGCTTTGTTCAAGACGTATAAAATGGGTTTAGCCCCGAATATTTTCTTTAAATTTTTATTGACCGTGGCAATCGGCGCTCTCGCGTCCAAAACGCAGATAACGCCATCGCAAAGATCGCGCTTTTTTTCCATGTCGCGCATGGCTTTCGTCATATGCCCCGGAAACCATTGTATATTTTTCATTCTTTTTTCCTTATAACAAATCCGGTCTGTTCTTTTTCGTGATTTCCAAAGATTTTTCCCTGCGCCAAGCGTCTATTTTCGCGTGGTCGCCGCTGCGCAAAACTTCCGGAACCGCCAAGCCCCGATATTCCTGCGGGCGGGTATACTGCGGATATTCTAACAAGTTTTCCGAAAAGCTTTCGTCCACCAATGACGAATGGCTGATAACGCCGTCCACGTAACGGGAAACACAGTCCGCAATGACCATAGCAGGCAGTTCTCCGCCCGTCAAAACATAATCGCCGATGGAAATTTCCTCGTCAATAAACAAATCCAAAGCACGCTGATCCACGCCCTCGTAATGACCGCAAAGCAAAATTAAATGCTCGTATTCCAACAACTGAAAAACCTTTTGCTGTTTAAAAACTTGTCCTTTGGGCGACATGTAAATACGGCGCGCTTTGTGTTCGGGGTCGATTGCCTCGATGGCGTTGCCGATCGGCGGTGCCATCATCACCATGCCCGCGCCGCCGCCGAACGGATAATCGTCGCATTTTAAATGTTTATCCTCGGTGTAGTCGCGAATATTCACGATATTGATTTGTATTTTTCCCGATTTTTGCGCTCTGCCTAAAATACTTTCCTGCATCGCCGAAAACATATCGGGAAAAAGAGTCAAAATGTCTATCCTCATAAAAAACCTTTATTTTAAGTTGATTTTTTTGCGCAAAGTCTGCGTTTCGTAACGGAACAACAGATATAAAATTCCGCCGCGCAAAACCAACCAAATCCACTTTCCGACGGTACTGAAAAAGTTCATAACCTTTTCGGGAATGGTAAAATCATTCGCGCCGAACGTGATACCAAGCGTTACCAAACACAAATAACTGCCTGCCGCCATAATCAAAATCATCCAGCTCTTTAAGCCTCTATGCCGCCAGCAGCAAAAACCGCCGCAGATTGCCAAAAACAGCATCGGCGAGAACAAGAGCTCGATAAAGATATACAGTATATTCCACGCACCCAAAGGCTGTGACGTTTCGCCGGGAGGCAGCGGTTCGGAATTTATCACAAGCGGTATCATCACGAAAAATATCGCAATAAGGCAAAGAAAAGCCGCCGCAATCACCGCAAGATACGCTGAAATACGCTTTGCTAACACGTGTTCTTCGGGGGATGCGGGAATGCTGAGCGTTAAATACGCTTCCGAACTGAAAAATTGCCTATGGTAACGGCGCGCCCCCAAAACAACGGGGAAAATCGTGGCGAACAATAAATAATAGACGAACAGCACCGCAAAAATAGTCCAAATTACCATGCGTGATTCTTCTTGTTCGCCGGCAGGTGTTCTCTCAACAGCGAACAACCCCAACACGCAAAGCGCAAACGCAACGGCAAAAACCACCGAAAATACGATAAGCATCGGTTTCAAAAAAACTTTTACCTCGTATTTGAGCAGCTTTTTCAATACTCTGCCGCGTACTTTGCGGAGTTCCCCTTTTTTGTTATAATCGCTACTGGGGAAAGGAGTTTGCGTTTTTTCCTCGTCAAAGAGGGTATCGTTTAACACATCCATTTGAAAATCTCCCTAAACAGCCCGTCAATCGTTTGCCCATGTTCTTCACGGATTTCATCCGCTTTGCCGCTTAAAACCACTTTGCCTTGGCGCAGGAAAATGACGTAATCGAAATACTGTTCGATTTCGGAAATCAAATGGGTACTAAGTAAAATGGTAGACCCCTCGGGGCGGTTGGATAAAATGGTGTTTAAAACGTATTCCCTCGCCGCAGGGTCGACGCCGGCAATCGGTTCGTCAAATATGTACAGTTTCGCATTCCGCGACAGAGCAAGAAGAAGCGCCAGTTTTTCTTTCGTGCCCTTGGAAAGCGTCTTTACTTTTTGCCCAGCGTCAATGCCCAAATCACGGAGCATTCTTTCCGCTTTTTGACGGTCAAAATCCGCAAAAAAGTCGGCGTAATAGTCCAACTCTTCACAAACCGCATACGATTCGTTTAAGGAATAGAAATCGGACAGATACGAAACGACTGCTTTTGTTTCCACACCGATGGGCTTTTCCGCCACGCGGACTTCCCCTTCCGTGGGTTGTAACAGCCCCGTCAGTAGTTTGATGAGCGTGGTTTTTCCGCTGCCGTTTGGACCGAGCAATCCCACGATACCGCCGTCTGCGGGAATTGTCAAGTCTACTTTGTCCAAAGCGCAAACCTTTCCGTACTGCTTTGTCAATCCCTTACAATCTACCAAATTTCCCATGCTTTATCCCTTATCTAAAAAGATTATAAAATCGCTTCTACGAAAGCCTTGGAATCAAACATTTCCAAATCTTCCATCTTTTCTCCAACACCTGCAAAAATCACAGGCAAGGACAGCTCGGACGCGAGCGAGAATACAAAACCGCCCTTTGCCGTTCCGTCCAGTTTCGTCAATACCAACCCGTCCAGCTCGACAGCTTCGTCGAAAACGCGCGCTTGGTTCACGGCATTCTGCCCCGTCGTTGCGTCCAATACCAAAAGCTTTAAAAAATCCGCTTCGGGGTATTCGCGCGTTACTACGCGGTCCATTTTACGAAGCTCGTTCATCAAGTTGTCCTTGACGTGCAGTCTGCCCGCAGTGTCTACAATGACAACGTCCGTCTTTTTGGCTTTTGCCGAGGAAACGGCGTCGAAAATGACCGCAGACGGGTCGCTACCCTCTTCGTGCTTGACAATACGCACTTTCGCACGATCTGCCCAAACGGATAACTGCTCGCTTGCCGCCGCACGGAAGGTATCCGCCGCCGCAACCGTCACCGTTTTTCCCTGCGAAAGGAAATAGTGCGCCAATTTCCCGACCGTCGTCGTCTTGCCCACGCCGTTGACGCCGACAAGCATGATAACGCACGGGTATTCCGGAGGTTCTACCTCCGATTCCTCTAAAATATCAGTCAAAACGCCGCGCAAAAGCTCGGTGACGTACGCCTCGTCTTTGAGTTTTTCGTCCATCGCTTGCTTTTTGATACGCGCAACCACTTCTTGTGCCGTCGTATAAGAAACGTCGGAGGAAATAAGTATTTCCTCCAATTCTTCGTAGAACTCGTTTCCGAGTTTATTTTTGGAAAAGAGGACGCGGAGTTTAGACGAAAGGTTGTCTTTCGTCTTTTTCAACGCCCCGAAAAGTTTTCCGAATAAGCCCATATTTTTTATCTTCCTTACTTTTTAAGCCTTTTTTTCTGCTGACACTTTTCAAACGGGTGAATGATACCCCAACTAGGGAAGCTTTAAGCCCTCTATTTCCCCATTTAGCACGCGAAACTCACACGTCACGCGGAACTAACTTAAAGAACGGGTGAATGATACCCCAACTAGGTAAAGCTTTAAGCTTTTATTCTACCGTGCCTGCGCCCAAACGGCTTTCCACTTCCGCCAGTTTCACGGAAACGATTTTCGAAACGCCTTTTTCCTGCATGGTAACGCCGAACAGCGTATCCGCTTGGTTCATCGTCGGTTTTCTGTGCGTAATAACGATGAACTGCGTTTCTTCTGCAAATCTCTTCAAATACGAAGCAAATCTATCCACGTTTGCATCGTCAAGCGCGGCTTCGATTTCGTCCAAAATACAGAACGGCATCGGACGCGATTTCAAAATAGCGAACAAAATCGCAATCGCCGTCAACGCTCTTTCCCCGCCCGAAAGCAAGGAAATCTTCGTCAATTTCTTACCCGGAGGACAAGCGACGATGTCCACGCCGGCTGCAAGCGGGTCTTCCACTTCTTCGTAATCGATTTGCAATTCCGCTTTACCGCCGCCGAACAATTCCTTAAACGTCTGTTTGAAGTTCTCGTTGATTTCCTCAAACCCTGCGTTGAAAATACGCAACATTTCACCGCGGATTTCGTCCAAGGCCGCCTGCAAATCGTCGATTGCTTTCTGCAAATCGTCTCGCTGGGTAACCATTTCTTCGCAGTGCGTCTTTTCGTATTCGTATTCCTCTACCGCGTTGGGGTTTACCGCACCAAGCATCGTAATCTTACGCTTTAACGCCGCAATCAAGGTAGCCCCTTCTTCCATGTTAAAGTTCACTTTACGGAACTGCAAACAGCCCTCGTAATCGAGCTCGTAAGCCTCTTCCATGCGTTGACGGGTATTTTCGAGGTTGGTATCGATTTTACTGATTTCCAACTCACACTTGTAACGCTTGTCGGAGGATTTTGTCAACGTCTCTTGCAAGCCCGTCTTCTCCTCTTCCAAAGCAAGCTGGTTGGCGTTGATAACTTCCTTTTCTTTGGAAATCTGCGCAATCTTGTCCACGATTTCCTGTACCGCCGCCTTTTCCTCTTCGGTGAGTTCCTTTTCCGCTGCTTCCGCTTCCAAACCCTTGAGTTTAGTTTCCGCTTCCGTCTTTTCAAACTCGGTGTCGAGGATACGTTTTACGAGGTCTTCTTTTTCCGCCGTGATACGTTCGATGGTCTCTTTCTGCTTGTCCAAATCCGCAAGCAACGTCGTGTATTCCATTTCCAACGAACGGAGCGTAACGCTCTTTTCCGCGCGTTCTTCCTTGAATTTTTCGCACTGAACACGCTGGTTTTCGATTTCCTTTTCCGCGTTTTGACGACGCACCTGCAACTGCTCTTCGCTGAGCGACGAGTTCGCTTCTTCGTCTTCCAAATCGCGCAATTTAACTCTCAATTCCGCCAAAGCTTCGGAGTAGGTTGCGATGTCGCTTTCCGCTTCCGTAATCTGCTGCGTGAGTGCGCTTTCGCGTTGTGCAAGACCGGCAATTTCACTGTTTGCGCCTTGGTATTTCGCACGGAGCTCTTCCACAGCCGCTTCCGCTTCCTCTTTCGCGCGTTCGCTTTCCGCAATCGCCGTCTTTAATTTTTCGATATATTTTTGCTTGCGGAGAATGTTTTCTTTGCATTCTTGGATTTTGCGTTCGTTAGAAAGCAAGGACGCGGAATCCTTTCTGCGGCTACCGCCCGACATCGCACCGCTGGTCGAAACGATATCGCCGTCCAACGTAACGATTTTGAAGAGGTTGCCGTACTTTTTCGCAATCGACGTTGCGTTGGCAATGTTATCGCAAATCAACGTGTTGCCAAGCAAGTTGCTGACTACGTTATAGTAATAATCCTCATATTTCACAAGCTCGGTTGCAAGCCCCATCGCGCCACGCTCGTCAAGAGCTCGGCGGATTTCACGGGAATCGGGACGGGGACGCATGCTGGCAACGGGCAAGAACGTTACGACGCCGCCGTTGGTGCGTTTGAGGTATTCGATGAGATATCTCGCGTCGTCTGCCGTGGGCGTAACGATGTTCTGCATCGCGCCGCCAAGCGCCGTTTCGATTGCCGTTTCGTATCTTTGATCGGTGGAAACAATGTCCGCCAAAGCACCGTGCATGTGTCTGGACAGGTCGGGGTTGGTCTTGGCTACCGCTAACAGACGGCGGACTTGGTCCTTGTACCCCTCGTGTCTGTTCTTCATACCGATGTACATTTCCAAATTTTCACGCAAGGACGCAATCTGACCGTTGGCGTTGAACAATTCCTGATTGAAATCGTTGATCGTCATCTGCATTTCGCGCGCTTCTTCTTGTTTTTCTTCAAAATCGCGCATACCCGTCGAGGTCAACGCACGAAGACTCGCCATATCCTTGCGCACTGCCGTCAATTCCGATTCGTAACGGTCCTTTCTTTCCTGCGCTTTCTTCAAAGCGGTGGCAAGTTCGTTAATTCTGTCCTTCGTCGCTTCCATACGCGCGGACAAAGTACCCAAATTCTTCTTCAATTCAGACAAATCGTCTGCGGAAGAAAGCTGGCTGAGACGATTTTCGTCGGAAAGCTTTTCAAACACTTCGATTTTCTTATCCAAAGCGCTGACAGCGGCGCGGAGCACTTCCGTCTGTGTTTCCAACTCGCTTGCACGGGCGCTGCCCTCGGCGTTCTTTTTCTGCGTGGTTGCGATTTCGTCGTCGATTTCACCGATACGGTTTTTCCCGAGCGCAAGGAAATCCACCGCCGCCACGATTTGGCTGCGGTACGTCTTGATACGTTCCTGCACGATTTTCAATTCGCCGTCCTTTCTCTCGTTCCCGACGGAAAGAATAACACGGCGGTCGTTGAGGTCGGCAAGCTGCACGTCTGCCGTGGCAATCTTGTCGCGGTTTTCTTCCAACTTGCGGTTAATCAATTCGATTCTGGTGTTCAAATCGATGATTTTATCCGAAATAATCGCGATGTCCTTTTTATACTTACTCTTTTCATTTTCAGCATTTTCGTAGCGGTATATGTAGGTATTCGCTTCTTGCACCTTCAAGGTTTCGGAATATTCGTTATATTCCTTTGCCGCCGCCGCTTGCTTGCTCAAAGGCCCTAAACGGCGTTCCGCTTCGTCGATACGCTGACGGTAAATGTAGAGGTTCGAGTTGGAATCCTCGATTTTTCTTTCGATTTCTTCCTTACGGTTTTTAAAGTTCAAAAGCCCAAGCGCTTCCTCGAAAATGACTCTTCTCTTTTCAGGTGCAGCGTTCATGATTTGGTCGACTTGACCTTGGCTGATGATGGAATACCCCTCTTTTCCCAAACCGATGGTATGGAAAAGCGCGACCAAATCCCTTTGTCTGCTGAGCTGGCCGTTGATAAGGTATTTACTGTCCCCCTTTCTGTCCAAACGACGGGTCATGGAAACTTCGTCTTCCTCGATTTCCGGGAAAATGCGGTTGGTATTGTCGAAGACCAAGCTGACCTCGCACGAAGTCTGCGGTTTTCTGTCTACCGTACCCCCGAAGATAACGTCCTGCATGTTGCTGCCGCGCAGGTTTTTCGCCGATTTCTCACCCAAAACCCAACGCACAGCGTCCGCTACGTTACTCTTACCGCAGCCGTTCGGACCTACAATACAGGTGACCCCGTCTTCAAAACGAATGGTCGTCTTGTCGGCAAACGATTTAAACCCGACGAGTTGTATCTCTTTTAAATCCAAAATTTGCTCCTTTCGATATTTTTTCTATATCTGTCTTTATTTTTTTTCTTGTTTATGACTTTATCTCTTTCTCTCTTTGTCGCCGTCGAATTTGCGCTATTGCGCTTTCTTTACAATTTCAAGTTTACGATTTCAAAGCCTGCAATAAAGCTTTCGCGGCGTTTTGTTCCGCCTGGCGTTTGCTTTTGCCCTTGCCGTGCGCAATCTTTCCCATCGCCGCCGCCTCGCAAACGAATACGGGCGCGTTGTCCATACCCGATTTTTGGCAGGTATAGAGCGGCAACTGCTCGCCTTTGCGCTGTAAAAATTCCTGCAAATCCCCCTTGGGGTTCTCCTCTTTTTCGGATTTCCCTCGCAGAAGATTGCGCTCGATAAACTTCTTCGCTGCGTCAAAACCGCCGTCCAAGTAAATAGCGGCTATCACCGTTTCCAAAAGGCTTGACACCGTCTTCTTGCCCACGTTTTCTTTCCCGCCGCTGATAAGAAGATACCGTTTGATATCCAACCGCTCCACCGCGGAAAAGAGCGCCGCTTCGCAAACGAGTTTTTGCCGCTGCTTGGTCAGCTCGCCTTCCTGCGCGCCGCTGGATATATACTGCCACTGCGTAACGACAAGCTGTAACACGGCGTCGCCTAAATATTCCAGACGCTCGTTGTCCTCTCTCCCGTGCGCGTTGGCATAGGTGGAGTGGGTAAACGCCGTTTCCAAAAGCCCTTTGTTACGGAAAACGTATTGTAATTTTTGTTCTATCTCCGAATACGGAAAACTCATGCCTGCGCCCCGTCAGCCGCGTTCGCTTGTTGCGTTTCCGTTGCGGCTTGTGCCTGTTCCGCTTGTTTTGCCTGCTCCGCCTGCTCGATAGCGGCGTTGGTCTTGTCTACCATGGCTTTGATTTTGTCCACCATTTCACCGCGCACGGCATTTGCCGCCTGCTCGATACAAATGGAGAAACCGCGCGCTTTCGAATTGCCGTGGCCTTTGACAACTGTCTTGGAAAGCCCCAAGAACATCGCGCCGCCCTGCCCCTCGTAGTCCAAGCCTTTTTTGATATTTTTAATGACTTTACCGGAAATGAGCGCGCAAATCAGCGTCCAAAGGTTGCGCTTAAACTCCCGTTTCATGATGGTGGAAACGGCTTTGCCGCAGCCCTCGACCGATTTCATGGAAATGTTGCCCGTGAACCCGTCGCAGACCATAACGTCCACGTCGCCGTACATCAAATCGCGGCCTTCCACGTTGCCCTGATAATTGATGACGTCCATCGTTTTGAGCAAAGCGTTGGTTTCCTGCTGTAAAAGCAAGCCCTTATGGTCCTCGGTGCCGTTGTTGAGCAAGCCGACCTTCGGGCTTTCCAGCCCGTACGCCGCCTGCGCATACGCCGTCGCCATGATGGCGAAATGGACGAGGTTGATGGGTTTGCATTCGAGGTTCGCGCCACAATCGCAAAGGAACGTGCCGCCCCCTTTATGGTTGGGAATAATAGGACAAAGCGCAGGACGGGAAACCCCTTTGATTCTGCCTAAAATCAAAACGCCTGCCGTGAGAACCGCGCCCGTCGAGCCCGACGACACCAGTCCGTCTGCTTTGCCTTCCTTTAAAAGACGGAACGCCACTACCGTGGACGAATCCTTCTTCGTCTTTACCGCTTTGGTCGGAACTTCGTTCATGCCGATTACCTCGGTCGTATGTACGATTTCCAAACGCGTTGCGTCGTATTTACAAGTAGCAAGCACCGCCTTAATCTGCGGTTCGTCGCCGCAAAAAATCAAGTACAAATCCTTGTTTTTCTTCAACGCTTGTACCGCGCCGAGTACTTGTTGTTCAGGAGCGTAATCGCCCCCCATCGCGTCTATGACAATTCTAATCATAGCTTTTCCGTTCCTCCGTGAAAACTCTTTTCCGCGCGTCCGTTTCTACGCCGTTGCCGTCCGTAGACATGTTTTCGCGCATCGTCGCCTCGTGGTTTTGCCGCTATTTTCGTATCAATACTTCAAATCGCCGAACGTACGGGGATAAGGCAATACGTCGCGGATGTTGGAGATGCCCGTAAGGTACATCACCATTCTTTCAAAGCCAAGCCCAAAACCGCTGTGCGTCGTACCGCCATAGCGGCGAAGGTCGAGATACCACGAATAATCCGCAGGATCCATGCCCAGTTCTTGGATTCTGTTATACAACTTTTCGTAGTTTTCTTCTCTTTGCGAACCGCCTACGAGTTCCCCGATACCGGGCACGAGCAAGTCTGCCGCCGCAACCGTCTTTCCGTCGGGATTTTGTTTCATGTAAAACGCTTTGATTTCCTTCGGATAATCGGTGAGGAAGACGGGTTTTTTATAAACGCTTTCCGTCAAGAAACGTTCGTGTTCGCTTTGAAGGTCTTTCCCCCAGAAAATATTTTTATCGTCGAACTTGTCTGCGTTTTCTTTCAAAATTTCAATCGCTTCGGTGTACGTCAAACGCACGAAAGCGTTTTCGGATACGTTCTTCAATCTCTCCAACAAACCCTTGTCTACAAACTGGTTCAAGAAATTAAGCTCGTCCTTGCACGTTTCGCTGACGTAGTTGATTACGTATTTTACCATCGCTTCCGCAACGTCCATGTCCCCTGCCAAATCGCAGAACGCCATTTCCGGTTCAATCATCCAAAATTCCGCCGCGTGACGAGCGGTGTTGGAGTGTTCCGCACGGAACGTGGGCCCGAACGTGTACACGTTACCAAACGCCATTGCGTACGTTTCCGCATTGAGCTGACCCGATACCGTAAGCGCCGCGCGCTTGCCGAAGAAATCCTCTTTATAATCGGGCGCTTTGCCGCTCTTTGCCACTTCGTCCAAATCCAAAGTCGTTACCTGGAACATCGCGCCTGCACCCTCGCAGTCACTCCCCGTAAGAATGGGGGTATGCACGTACACAAACCCTCTGTCGTTGAAGAATTTATGGATAGCGATTGCCGCTTCGCTGCGGATTCTGAAAGCCGCGCCGAAAAGGTTCGTGCGGGGACGCAAATATGCAATCTCGCGCAAGAATTCTACGCTGTGGCGTTTTTTCTGCAAGGGATAATCGGGCGTGGATTCTCCTTCCACCACAATTTCCGTCGCTTTGATTTCGTAAGGCTGCTTATTTTCGGGCGTGGAAACCACTACGCCTTTCACGATCAATGCGCAACCGACGTTTTCTTTGGCAATTTCATCGTAATTGCTAAGATTTGCGCGTTCGAATACGATTTGCGTATTCTTGAAACAGCTCCCGTCGTTGAGTTCGATAAACCCGAACGCTTTGGAGTCGCGTATCGTCTTAGCCCAGCCTGCTACGGTAACCGTTTTTCCGTCGTATGCAAGCACGTTTTCATTGAGTTCTTTCAGCCTGATTCTGTCCATCTTAACCTGCCTTTGTACAAAGGGAAAGCCATATTGCCTATTTTTAGGCGCTTTCCCCGATTTTTTACTTCCTTATTATAACATTTTTCCTTCTAAAAGACAAACGTTTGACGGCATTTTCTCTGTCGAAAGCACATTTTTTTTGACGATTATTCCCTGAATCGGGCGATATTCGTCCACGCGGAGCCGTTTTCGCGACAACAACCGCTCTCCACGGTAGCGTTCGAGGTACATTTCACTCTTTACTCCTGCCTTTTCCACGCGCAAAACCCCGTCGCTCTCCCCCTCTTTTACAATGGGCGGAGGCGGTAAAATTTCCGCTATTTTTTTGGATACGATTTCATAGCGGTCGGGGACGTTTTTTCCGTAAAAAGTTACCTTGACGCACCCCGAAAACACCTTGGCGCGCAGGTGCAGCGCAACCGAGTGCGGATTGTACAATTTCAAATCGCTATGCGAGGACACCATCGCGTCTCGAGAGGGTTCTACGTAAGAAACCGCCAAGCTGTGGGGGTGGTATTCTATCGCCGTTAAACCCGATTTTAACGCGGCGTTGTACAGCGTCGTACTCACTTGGCAAACGCCGCCGCCCACTCCTAACACATATTCGCCGTTCACGATGATTTTCGCCTGCTGAAACCCTGCTTCCGCCGTGCGCGCTCCGACCGTCGCATTAAAAGAAAATTCCCCGTACGGCTGTATGGTGACGCCGTCGATAAGAGCCGCCGCTATGGTGATATTCTCGCACCTGCCCACGTCATTTTCATTAAAATAGGTGGTATAGGCAGAAATTTCCTCCCACCCGAACGGATTTCCCTCTTCCCTTGCCAAAACAGACGAAAAACTTGGCTTTTGAGGGCAAAAAATAGGAAAAGACAAAGAAAAAACGGATAAAATTAAGAAAAAAACAGCATATATAAGCGATTTTTTTCCTTTTTTTATCCGTTGATACCGCATGATTCATACTCCCATTTTAGGGTTTCATCGCGTACATGGTGCCCTCATTTTTAAAAAATCCCCCACAAAACCCTACCTTAAAAGTATGTGTTTTGCAGGAGATTTCTATACGATTTTTAGAAGACTCTTTGCCCTTCCTCTTATTTAATCTGTCCGTTTTCGATACGGATTTTATTGCATTCCGCGCCGTATAGTACCCGTTCGGCGTGCGTGCAGGTAAGAATCGTTTGCACCTCGGCGATGCATTGCAATAATTTTTTGCGGCGTTTGAGGTCTAATTCGCTCATGACGTCGTCCAAAATCAACACGGGATATTCACCCGAAAGACTCTTGAAAATTTTGACTTCGGAGAGTTTTAACGCAAGCGCCGCCGTTCGGGTTTGCCCCTGCGACGCGTACGATTTCGCGTCCACGCCATTGATTAAAACGTCCAAATCGTCGCGGTGCGGTCCTACCGTCGTAAACCCAAGCCGTAAATCCTTTTCATAATTGTTGGCAAGCCGACGGGCAAGCGTCGAGGCGATTTCTTCCTCGTCGCCTTCGTATTTCTTGTCGGGCTTGATAACCAGTTCTTCCGTTCCGTCCGTTAAAAAGCTATGGTATTCTTTGGCATACGGAGCCAGTTTTTCAATAAATTCCGCACGTTTTTTGATGATGATTGCGGCATATTTACAAAGCTGTTCGTCCCACACGGGCAGCGTATCCAAAATCAAGGAAACGTCGCTGTTTTTCAAAAGCGTATTGCGCTGGTCGAGGATTTTATTATACCGCAGCAACGCCGTGTAATAGGCAGGTGAGGTCTGCGAAATGGAAATGTTCATAAACCGTCTGCGCTCGTCCGGTCCGTCCTGAATCAAACGAAGCTCTCCGGGGGAGAAAAACACGCTGTTGATATGCCCCATCAAGTCGGCATTTTTAGCGATTTTACTGCCGTTAACGCGAATTTCGCGCTTGTTTTCATAGATGGTTGCCTCTATCGTCACTTTGCCGTAACGGTTTTCGGCTTCCGCGCAGATATAGGCGGATTCCGCGCCCATTCGAATGAGCTGTTTATCGTGGCGGATACGCAAAGAAGCGCCCGTGCAGAGGTAAAAAACCGCTTCGGCGCAATTTGTTTTGCCTTGAGCGTTTTTCCCGAACAGGACGTTAAGACCTTCCGAAAAATCGAATTTCTCGTTTTCGTAATTTCTGAAATTTTGAAGGAATAATTTTTTTATTTGCATAAACCTTAAAAAACCCGCCAAAATTACTTTCTTTTCCGCGCAATTTGTATTATAATTATATCAAATAATTTTGGAAATGACAAGTTTACGAACGGACAAGTAACGAATAATTTACCACGGGGGTAAAAATAATGCCGGAAAATTCTCAATTAACCTTTTTATGGAAACAAATTCTTGAAAAAGCGGAAATGCTCATCTCGGGCGTTTCTTTTAACGCTTTCATCAAGGAATTAGAGCCCATCGACGTTTCGGGCAGAAAAATTATCTTAAAAGCGTCCAGCGATTTGACTGCGACCACCATCATGAAAAAGCACGCGGAAAAGCTCCGCAACGCCATCGTCAAGTGTGATATCGGCTTGGCGGATTTCCGCTTGGTTGTAGACGGCAGCGACGTGTTCTCTGCAGAGTTTGAAGAGGACGCCGCGGAAACCTTCCGTATCGCACCCATCAACAAAAACTGCACCTTTGATTCCTTCGTGGCAGGCGCAGGCAGCAAGTTTGTTTACGCCGCGGCAAAATCGGTAGCCGACGCCCCCGGCGAAGCGTTTAACCCCCTCTTTATCTACGGCGAATCGGGGCTTGGGAAAACGCATATCATGCACGCAATCGCCAATCGTATTGCGGAAAAACACCCCGAAAAGAAGGTTTTATACACCACTTGTGAAAACTTTTTGAACGACCTTATCGACTCCATTACGCAAAAAACGGGCGCAAAATTCCGTTATCATTATCGCAACGTGGACGTTTTGATGATTGACGATATTCAATTCTTGAAAGCGAGAACTCAGCTGCAAGAAGAGCTTTTCCATACCTTTAACGAGCTTTCCGCGCAGAACAAGCAAATTGTTTTGACCTCGGACAGACCGCCGAAAGAAATTGCGACGTTGGAAGACAGATTGCGTACTCGTTTTGAGGGCGGTATGATTGCGGATATTCAACCCCCTGACACCGAAACCAAAATCGCCATCTTAAAGCGCAAGGCGTTGGATAGAAAATGCCCCGTTCCCGATGACGTTTTAGAGTATTTGGCGCAGGATTCCGGTCACGACGTCCGTACTTTGGAAGGCCGTTTGACAAAGGTCATCTTCGCAAGCAAATTACACGAAGCGCCTATCACTCTTTCCTTGGCAAAGCTTGCCATCAGCGAATCGGTCAACGAAAGCGAAGAGCAGGAAGATATCACCCCCGAAAAGATATTGTCGGCGGTTTGCGGATATTTTAAACACAAGAAAGAAGATATCCTGGGCAAGGGCAAAAAGGCAGACCTTGTGAAATCCCGTCAAATCTGCGCGTACCTCATGTGCGATATGCTCTCTTTGCCCCTCGTTTCCGTTGGGAATATCCTCGGCGGCAGAGACCATACCACCATTATGTATGCTCGCGATAAGATGGAAAAATTAAAGGAAATGAATCCCCGTATCGCAAAAGAAATCGACGATATCAAAAATATCATTCTTAAAAAATAATCACTTCGGATAGGCAATAGACGGTAAACTCGGGTATTTTTCCTAAAAATACCGCTCGTCTTGCGCTTGCTCCCTTATACTGTTTTATGATAGAAACCAAACACGAATTTTTAGAATATACTGCGGACGCGGCGGTTGTCGGCGCGGGACACGCGGGCTGTGAAGCGGCTTTGGCTTTGGCGAGGACGGGTATCAATACCGTCCTTTTAACCTTGAATCTCGACAGCATCGCGTTCCTCCCCTGCAACCCCTCTATCGGCGGCACGGCAAAGGGACACCTTGTCCGCGAAATTGACGCACTCGGCGGAGAAATGGGGATTGTCGCTGACAATACCGCGCTGCAAATCCGAATGCTGAACGTCGGCAAGGGCGCAGCGGTACAAAGTTTGCGCGCGCAATCGGATAAAAACGCCTACCACGAGGCAATGAAACAAGTCCTTGAAAACACCGAAAATTTGCGCATTATCCAAGCGGAAGTTTCGGAAATTTTGGTCGAGGACGGGAAATGTACGGGCGTAAAAACCACGTACGGTGGCATTATATCCTGCAAAGCGGTTATCCTTTGTACAGGCGTGTACTTGAACGGGGAAACGATTACCGGGCACGTGGTACAAAAATCCGGTCCAAACGGATTTGCGCCTGCCAGCTATTTAACCGAGAGTTTGATAAACCTTGGCTTTACCGTGCGGAGATTTAAGACGGGCACGCCGGCGCGCGTGGACGCGAGAACGGTGGATTTTTCTAAGTGTGATATCCAAAACGGCGACACGGATATCTATCCTTTCTCGTTCATGCACGACACACCCCCTGAAAATAAACTCCCTTGCTATCTCACGTACACCAACCTTGATACGCACTCGATCATCATGGAAAACTTGGACCGTTCCCCTCTCTACGACGGCACGATTTTATCCACCGGGCCGCGGTATTGCCCGTCGATTGAAACTAAGGTCGTTCGTTTTAAGGACAAGGAACGCCATCAAATTTTCCTTGAACCCGAGGGCGCAAACACGCACGAAATCTACGTGCAAGGCATGTCCACGTCCATGCCCCACGACGTACAAAAAGCTATGTATTCCACAGTTGCGGGTTTGGAACACGCCGACATTATGCGTTACGGCTACGCCATTGAATACGATTGCATCGATACGTTAGACGTGTTGCCTACCCTGGAATTTAAAAAGGTGGAAGGCGTGTATACCGCAGGCCAAATCAACGGTACCTCCGGTTATGAAGAAGCCGCTGCACAAGGCTTGATGGCAGGGCTGAACGCATCGTTAAAACTGCGCGGCTTGCCCCCTTTCGTCCTGCGCCGTGACGAGGCTTATATCGGGGTTTTGATTGACGACCTCGTAACAAAAGGCACGGACGAACCGTACAGAATGATGACTTCGCGCGCCGAACACCGCATTTGCCTTCGTCAGGACAATGCCGATTTCCGCCTTACCGAAAAAGGAAAAGAGGTGGGTTTGGTTACACCTGAGCGTTATGAAAGATACTTGCAACGCAAGGCGCAATACGAGCAATTATTAGATTCGTTGCGGACACGGGTACCCCAAAAAGAAGCGGCTCCGTTCTTGGAAGAGTACGGTTACAGCGCTCCCAGCGGCAGCGTTTCCTATGCGGACATGTTGAAGCGTTCCATTCCTTTAAAGGACATTATGGCGCGGTTTAACGTCTTCTCCGAATACCCCAAAAACGTCCTGGAAACGGCGGAAATTACCGTAAAATACGAGGGATATTTAAAGCAGGGCTGGGAATTGATTGAAAAAGCCAAACGCTTAGAGGACAAACTATTGCCCGACGATATCGATTACAACGAAATTAAAGGTTTGCGTTTGGAAGCGCAGGAAAAACTCAACCGCGTGCGTCCTTTTAACCTTGGACAAGCCGGCCGTATTTCCGGCGTCAATCCTGCCGACATCTCCGTGTTGATGGTGTGGCTGGCAACGAGAAACTAAACGATAAAAACAGAAAGAGCGGACGTATCTCCGCTCTTTTTTTGTTGTTTGCTTATGGATTTTTGACCGCGATTACGGCTGGATATTCTCAAAAATGATATTGTCCGCCACCTGCGCGGCTTTGCGTAATTTTTCTTGGGTATCCACCGTCCAAGCCAATACTTGATAGCCCTTTTTGCGCTTTTTATTGACGTATCGATTGGGTAAAAAGTTAATATCATACGAAATGAAATCCGCGCGCATCCAACCCAGCCAAGACAAGGATTTACAAAGGTAGGTGAGGAGTTTTCCGCGCGAAATATGGTAGGTGGCCAAAAAGCCAACGGAATACGCCGAGCTTTTTTTCTTACAATATCGCACCGCACGCGGGTCAAATGACTGCAATGCAATTTTGTCCTTATGCGGATATTCCTGCAACTGCGCAAGCACCGCGTCTACCTGCTTTTTATCAAACCCTTTCTCAAATTTCATCTCAATCAAGAGCGGAGATCTTCCGTCAATAAAAGCCAACGTTTCTCGCAAAGTAGGGATTTTCCCGCCGCCAAGGAGCAACGGGTATTTTTCTAAATCAGCAGAAGAAAGCTTTTCCACAACGACGTCTTGCCCCGTCACGTTTTTTAAATTAGAATCGTGCACGACGGCGATTTCTCCGTCCGTCAACAAATGCACGTCAATCTCAATACCAAACCCACCCTCTATCGCCAACGCAAACGCCTGCATAGAATTTTCTATAACGGCGTTGGAATGCAAACCGCGGTGCGCGACGTTCTGCTGTAAAAAATTTTGGTTTAAAGGCAGATAATTTTTTCTCATGGCTTACTATATGCTAAAAATGCGGCGTTTATTTATTAGTAACGTTCTCTTTGTTCGTTTCGCTGACGATATAAATCGGGCGTTTTTTCGTTTCGCGGAATATCTTGGCGATATATTGCCCCAGCATTCCCAAACAGAAAAGCTGCACGCCGCCGATAAACAAAATAATACAAATCGTCGAGGGCCAGCCTGCTACGCTATCCCCAAACACCAACGCGCGAATGAAGACGACAAGCAACGCCACCACCGCGATAAACGTGAAGAAAATCCCGCTCCAAGACGCTATCTTTAAGGGCGCGTCCGAGAAATTGGTAATCCCTTCCAAAGAATACTTGAACAGTTTCCAAAAACTCCACTTCGTTTGCCCTGCAACGCGTTTGACGTTTTCGTATTCCAGCCAGTAGGTCTTAAACCCGATCCAACCGAAAATCCCCTTAGAAAAGCGGTTGGTTTCGCTCATGGCGACGATTGCGTCCACCATTTTCCGTTTCATCAAACGAAAATCGCGCGCCCCGTCCACAATGTCCACGTCCGAAATTTTCCCCATCAGCTTATAAAACATACGTGCGAAAAACGAACGGATTTTCGGTTCGCCCTTACGCGTAACTCTGCGCGTCGCGACGCTGTCATAATCCTGTTCCTTGATGATTTGCATCATTTTCGGCAACAGCGAGGGCGGATCTTGCATGTCCGCGTCCATCACCGCCGTGTAATCCCCCGTCGCATTGCAAAAACCGGCATACATTGCCGATTCTTTTCCGAAATTGCGCGAAAACGAAATGTATTTTACCCGTTCATCCTTTTCCGCAAAATCCTTCAATAGCTGCAAGGTTTTATCCTTCGAGCCGTCGTTGATAAACAAAAATTCAAAAGCGTATTCGGACATTTCCGCCGATACGCGCGACAATTCTTCATAGAAGGGAGGCAGCGCCTCTTCCTCGTTATAGCACGGAATAATCAAGGAAATTTTTTCCATTTCCATTCCTCCTTATACTGCTCTTTTCCATTTTCATTATACTATATCTAATACCGTTTGTCAATCCTTTCTAAAAATTTTCGCACCCTTATCAAGAAAGGCTGTGGCGGTAAAAACTGCGCCCTATCACAAAGCGCTTTTTAAAGAAAACCGCACGCAAAGCAGACGCTTTGCGTGCGGTTGATTTACTTCGTTTTTTTCAAAGCACTCATCAACAAACACCGTTGATTAGTTCATCTTTTCAAGCAATTTCAAATCGATACCCTTTTCGCCGATCTTGATGATTTCTACTTTCACTTTGTCGCCGATATTGAGTACGTCTTCTACCTGGTTTACTCTCTGTTCGGAAAGTTTGGAGATGTGTACCATACCGTCCTTGCCGGGAGCAAATTCTACGAATGCGCCTACCTTGGAAAGGATACGAACGACAACGCCGACGAACATGTCGCCGATCTCGGGATCGTGCGCGATCGATTCAACGATTGCCTGCGCGCGTTTTGCGTTTGCTACGTCGCCATAGCAAGCGATGCATACAGTACCGTCTTCTTCGATGTCAATCTTCGTACCCGTCTGTTCGATGATTTTGTTAATAACTTTACCCTGCTTACCAACAACGTCGCCGATCTTTTCAGGGTTGATTTTGAAGGTAACAATCTTCGGAGCGAATTCGGAAAGCTCGTCCTTAACTTCGGGGATGCATTCGAGCATCTTGCCAAGGATATGACGTCTTGCGTCCTGCGCCTGCGCGATTGCGTCAAGCATGATTTGTTCGGAAATACCCTTAATCTTGATATCCATTTGAATAGCGGTGATACCCTTTTCCGTACCTGCTACCTTAAAGTCCATATCGCCAAGGAAGTCTTCAAGACCCTGGATATCCGTCATGATAACGTATTTGCCCGTTTCTGCGTCCTTTACAAGACCCATTGCACAGCCTGCTACGGGAGCTTTGATGGGAACGCCTGCGTCCATAAGCGCCATCGTCGAACCGCAAACGGATGCCATGGAAGACGAACCGTTCGAGGAAAGGATGTCGGATACGACACGGATAGCGTAAGGGAATTCGCTGGGTTCGGGAATTACGGGAACAAGCGCACGTTCTGCAAGCGCACCGTGACCGATTTCACGACGGCCGGGGCTTCTAAGCGCTTTTGCTTCGCCGGTGGAATAGCCGGGGAAGTTGTACTGATGCATATATCTCTTTTCTTCTTCTTCGTCAAGACCTTCCATTCTTTGTGCTTCGCCGAGCATACCAAGCGTACAGGTCGTAAGTGCCTGCGTTTGGCCTCTGGTGAACACTGCAGAGCCGTGTACGCGGGGAAGAATGCCGTGTTCGCACCAGATAGGACGAACTTCGGTCAACTTTCTGCCGTCGGGACGCACGCCGTCGAAAATCTTTGCACGAACGATGCCCTTTACGATGTAATAGATGGAATCTTTTACTTCGCGGATCTGGTCGGGATAAATTTCAGTGAAGTGTTCGATGATTTCCGCTTCTACTTCCGCCTGCTTCGCCTGGCGTTCCTGACGGTCGAACGTATCAAGAGCTGCGTACAACTTGTCATAACCGTATGCTCTTACTGCTGCGTCAAGGTCTTCGGGAATGCTGTAAAGCTCCATTTCCTTCTTGGGTTTGCCGACAGCGGGAACGATTTCGTCTGCGATCCATGCGCAAACTTTCTTGATTTCTTCGTGACCGAACATGATTGCGCCAACCATTTCCGCATCGGTAACTTCGTTTGCGCCTGCTTCAATCATGAGGATTGCGTCGGACGTACCTGCAAGGTTCAAATGAATAGCACTCTTTGCGCGCTGTTCAACGTCGGGGTTGATAACGTATTCGCCGTCAACAAGACCAACGACAACCGAACCCGTAGGACCTGCCCAAGGAATATCCGAAATAGACAATGCGATGGACGAACCTACCATTGCCAAAGGTTCGGGGGAAATATCAGGGTCAACCGAAAGCGCGGTTGCTACGACTACTACGTCGTTGAAAATCCCTTTCGGGAACAAAGGACGAATGGGACGGTCGATAAGACGGCTGGTCAAAATCGCTTTATCGGACGCTCTGCCTTCGCGCTTTTTGAAACCGCCGGGGATTTTACCCACTGCGAACATCTTTTCTTCATAATCTACCGAAAGAGGGAAGAAATCCATACCCTAAGTCGGAGGCCAAGCGGT
>JAZQGK010000065.1:0-32787 GCA_045539975.1 Candidatus Scatosoma sp.
CTGCTCTTAAAATGACAAACTGTCCCGGTTCTGCGCGTTTTGCAACTAAAGGCGCTTCAATTTCCATTTTGGTGACCGTGGGGTTTAACTCCTGTTTTTTTAAGATTTTAAACATACTTCCTCATCCTTTTTTAAACGCGCAAAAATCACGCGACTTGGTTTTGTTTATCCATACGCCTGCAAGCGCATATTACGCGGCGCAGACAGAGAAATCGTCCTTTGGTTTTTTCGCAGGACATACTGATTTTATTATAGCACAAAACCGTACTTTTTGTAAACATAAACTTTTTAAATTGATGCATGGTTTTAGGGAAATTCGAAAAAAATTGTAAATGTCAAGAGTAAATGCGAAAATAATTGAAAATATTTTAATTTTATTCAATTTCTACAAAAGCGCCGCTATTTCATTGTTGAATAATTCAGCCGAACAGCGATAACCAAATATCCCGCGCGGGTAATTGTTTATCCATTCATTAAGCTTTAATAATTCTTCGTCCGGGTACTTTTCGAAATTAGTTCCCTTCGGATAATGGCGGCGCGCCATTTTGTTTATATTCTCATTTGTTCCACGTTCCCAACTACTGTAAGCGTGGCAATAATAAAATTGTGTGCGCTTTCCTCCAAAAATAGATTTTTCCATACCTTCAACGTCGGAAAACTCCGAACCGTTATCAACTGTAATTGATTTGAATACAAGCGGGAAAAGATTTCGCCAATTCTTTTCTAATGCGTCAAGCGCTGCAACGACGTTTTCGGCCGTCTTTGCTTTTATAGGTATAACAATTTCGTCGCGCGTCTTCCGCTCCGATAACATAAGAAGGGTTTTGCGGCTTCTCTTTGCACCTTCGACGCAATCCATTTCCCAATGGCCGAATTCTTCACGCGTTAATATTTCCGCGGGTCTGTTTTCGATACTTTCGCCCGCGCTGCGGCGCTTCTGCTTAACTCTGTTATAGTGGCGCTTTTTCTTTTTGCCTTTTACGGGCAAATTTTTATTTGTTAAGTGAAGGAATATCCCTTTTTCAATATAGCTGTATAAAGTGCTTACGGAAATAGTTGTATCAAAAACAAGCCCTTCCGCTTTGATTTCACCCAAAACAGCAGCGGGGGAATATTTGTCGTTTATTATTCTATCTTCTATATACTGCGAGAATTCCAAATCTGCGCCGATTTTAAGGTCTGCGCCTTTGGCTGCGAGGTTCGCGCGGTATTTTTCTTCGGCGATGTCCGGGCTGTATCTTTCTTCAAACGTCCAATCGCTGTTTTTATGCTCATAGCGGCCGCGGCCGATTTCTCTATATATAGAAGAAATATGCTTATGAAGAAGCCCCGCAATTTCGCGCGGTGTTTTTCCTGCTCTTATATACGCTTCAAGCTTTAATCTGTCGTCGCGTGTAAAATGTTTGAAATTACGCATTGAATATTCCTCCTTTGTAAAAAAAATAACCCCGCTTCGCTGCGGGGTTATAAAAACGCTTATTTGTTATTTGCTGCTATGTCGGCCCGTATAAGTTGCTTAATATACCCGGCCTTGTTCGGTACGCTTTCAAGCTTCTTTATGATGTCGGCTTCGGTGGTAACAATGCAATCAATTTTAAATTGCTTTTTATTCTTTTTTGCGTATCGCTCCTGCGGCGTTATTTTACGTTCCATAATAAGCACCCCCGTTTAAAATAATTCGTTTTCTGCTATATATTTTTTAAGGTCGTCGAAAGTTCCGCATACTTCCTTCGGGATATTATAAGAAACACCCATTTTTGAAGCGTCGGTTTTTACGTTCCATTGCTTCGCGGTTTCTGTAACGATATAGGCGCGGCCGTCCTTTTCAATTCTCATACGCTTAATTCCTCCGTATCATTGACAATTTTATATAAAAGTGCTATAATAGGACTTACGAGGGGCGACCCCGTCGCCCTCTCTGCCTTTTAGCATTACTTGCTATTTGGTTTAGCCTTGTTCGGTTTCGGCTTTTTCAATGTGATTGTAACTTTGACATTTTGGACGGTGTCGTTACTTTCAACAGCTTTTGCCAAATCCTGCAAGGCTTTTGTTATGTTCTGCATTGCTGTTTCCTCCTTTCCTTAACTTCTATATATATTATAGCATAGTCGTACGCCTATGTCAATAGTTTTTATAAAAATAATTGAAAAAAATTTAAAAAAATTCGGGCTTTGGTTTTATCCAAGCCCGATTTATTCGTTTTCGGCTTCCTCCGCAAGAAGCCACGCCGTTTCAACCTTTAATACTTTTGAAAATACCTTCAATTCGTAGTCGGTAACGAAGCGCGTTCCGATTTCTATTCTTGAAATGCTGTCCCGCTCTATAATTACGCCGTTAATCTGCATTTGCGCCGCAAGGTCGGATTGTGTTAATTGCCGCTTGAAGCGCGCTTCCCGTATGCGACGGCCGCAAATATTCTTTTTCCCGTTATAATCGTATATTTTCATAAAATCCCTTCTTTGCTGCTTTGTGCGATGTGCTAATGTTCAGCACTATTCTTGACTTTAACACATTTTTTCGTTATAATTGTGTTAAAGATAAGAATTTAACGTTTTTAGTTGAAAACGCCGACTTCTTTTCATATAATATTTTATAACGTATTAAATAATTGCGAAAGAAGGTACATTATGAAGAATTTGAAACAATGGGTTTTTTGTATGCTACAACCCGACGAAAAAGAAACAAAAGCAGAAAAAATATTCGATGTTTTTATAATATCGCTTATTATAATAAATGTTGTAATGGTTATTGCCGATACATTTTCACTTCCTGCCGCTGTAAAAACGGCCTTTGAATATTTGGAATTTGTATCGGTAATTGTATTTACGATTGAATATTTATTGCGTCTATGGACGGCGCGGCTTTTATATCCGGGCTTATCCGCTCCGCGCGCATACATAAAATACATATTTTCATTTATGGCAATTATCGACTTGTTGGCAATCCTGCCTTTTTACCTCCCTTACATATTCCCGATTGATTTAAGGGTGTTAAGAACGCTTCGTATTGTGCGGCTGTTCCGCTTATTCAAGGTAAACCGCTATACGAATTCGCTTTCGCTTATAGCAAAGGTATTTAAAAGCAAAGCAAGCCAACTTGTTTCGTCGGTTTTCGTTGTGGGGCTTCTTATGGTTATTTCTTCCGTATTGATGTATAGTATTGAAAACCCCGTACAACCCGACGTATTCAAAAATGCTTTTTCGGGTCTTTGGTGGGCGGTTGCAACATTTACAACGGTTGGTTATGGCGATATATACCCAATAACGGGAGCGGGTAAAATATTAAGCGCTATTATTGCAATGTTGGGAATTGGCCTTGTTGCAGTTCCGACGGGTATTATTTCAGCGGGCTTCATTGAAAACATTTCGGAAGAAGAAGCAGCGGAAGAAGAAAAGAAACATTATTGTCCTTACTGTGGAAAAAAGATTGACTAATAAAAAACGGCGACGGGGTTTTCCCGCTGCCGTTCTTTTTTTATTTTCCCGTAATATATCTTATGGCGTTTCGAACCATTATTGCAACGTCGCCGCGCTTGATGTTATCGTCCGGGCGAAAACTTCCGTTTCCGTCGCCGTTTACAATACCCATTTTGAAAAGGTCGTTTGTTGCCGCTTCTGCATAATGTCCCTTTGTGTCTTTGAACCCTGCCGTCGCTGCTTCTGTTTTGGCAAGTCCGAAGCCCGACGCAATACCGTTTACAATAGCGTCTATGACTTCGGCTTTTTTCTGCTGATACAAATTTACGTCGTCGCGGTCGTCGATGAAGCAAACTTCAATCAGCGCATAAGATACGCCGTAATTTTTCTTGCAAACATTCATATTTCGCAAATCGGAACGACGTTTAACGCCCCTATTTTTGAAGCCAAGCGCTGCAATATTACTTAAAATAGCTTCTTCGACGCTTGCGCCGCTCTCTGTGGTATGTATAAGAATTTCCGCGCCCGTTGTTTTGCCGTTTCCTGCTGTATCGGCTGCCGCTGCGTTGAAATGAATTTCGAATACGTAATCATAATTTGCAAAATTGCATACGCCGCCATTTTTCAAATATGAATACATATTCTTTGATGTGTCGAACAAATCGACATCGGCGTACGCTTTAAGCTTCGGAAGAAGGGCGGCCGCAACCTCTCTTGTTAAGTCGGCTTCTTTAAGGCCGCAAGCGCACGCGCCGGGGTCGCCGTTGCCGTGTCCTGCAATCAATAATATTTTCATTCTTTTTTATCCTCCGTTATGTTCTCTGTTTTAGATTGTACCGCTGCCGCTGCAACCTCTAAACCCTTTGTAAGAAAAACGGGAACGTCCACGCCCAAAATAACAAGGTTTTCAAGGATTGAACGAATTTCGTTAATAATAAAGGTTGCAAGAGTAAACCAACCGAGCATTTCGACGAACGCAAGGTTTATTCCGATATTTGTTCCCATTTCTTCAAAGGATAAGGCGATAAAGAAGGCAATATCAATTACAACCCAATATCCAACCTTTTTTATAATACCTTTTAAGCCTTTGTTTGAATTTTCCTTCTTTGAAAAGCGGGCTTTTGCAACTCCCGTTATGTAGTCAACTACATTAAGGACGAAGAAGGCCACAAACAAGAACCAAAATTCCCCGAATGTGGAAGCGAACAGCGCAACGGCTGCGCCCCATAATGTATTCATTTTATTTGCGATTTTTTCCATAAGCTTTTATACCTCCGTAATTAGATTTGAATATCCTTCCTTCGTGAGAATATCCGCGACGGCTTCTTTGAGCGTCGGCGGCACTTTCGCGAAGGTTGTTTGTCCTTTAATAATTCTTTTTGCTAAAAACATAGCCATAATTATTATTCACCCCCTGCAATAACGGCGATAACTTCTTCAAGGGCCGCGCCCATAATTTCGTTATCAGCTTCAAGCGACGCGACTTTTTCTTCAAGCGTCTTTTTTTCTGCTGCGGCATTTTCTGCAGCGATTGCAGCCGCTAACCACGCCGCGCGGTTGTCCTTTACTTCCTGCGATAAGTTTTCACGGAAAGGAACGTTTATTCTGTGTTCGTCGTATGTGTAATATGTCGAAGTTTCTTCCGTTTCGGGGTCTTTGCGGGTATGCTTCTTTATATTCTCATACAAAACGACTTCGGCCGTACCTCCGCAATTTTCAACATAATACGATTTCGGTTTGATTGTGCTTTCTGCTTGCATAGCTTACAACCTCCTTTAATTGCTTTATATTTACATATGGTTTTATGTATTTGCAATAAAAGTAATATGAATTACTGTGTTTTATCCAACCCATATAACTTAATATTGCGCGTGCGTCCGACAACGACGGCTTCGGCTTTTTGGAAGCCCGCTTCACCCGGCGGCGTATTCTTAAAGAATTTTTGCGCCGTAATGTTGTTTTGTTTCGATAGAAGCGGAAGCCCAAGAAATCAACCGGGCGTTCATCGACGCGGAACACTTGCCAATTTTCTTTTAAGGTTAAGCCCAAAGGCTTTATATATTCCGCGATAAGTTTTCGCGCTTTGTGTAACTGCTTCTTATTGTTAGAAAATAACGCCATATCGTCCATATAACGAAGATAATGTTTTATACGCAATTCTTCCTTGATATAGTGGTCTAAACCCTGCAAATAGAAATTCGCCCACCATTGTGAAGTATAATTGCCGATTGGTAAGCCTTCGGCGTGGCTGTCGATTATGCAATCAATAAGCCATAATGCCGACGGGTCTTTGATTTTCCTTCGGAATTGTTCTTTTAATACTTCGTTGTCAATGTGTGGATAATATTTCTTTATATCCAACTTTAAGCAATATTTTGTATGCTTTCTGTCTTTGCGTAACCACTTTTCAAGATACCGTTTCCCATAATGTACGCCGCGGCCCGGTATGCTTCCGCAACAAAATTCATACATACCCTTCATTATAACGGGCTGCAGCACTTGCATTAAAGCCCAATGTATAATTTGGTCGGGGTAGTAGGCGGGGCAAAATATTGTACGTTCCTTTTGACGTGGCCCGTCTTTTATTACGAAGGTTCGGTACGGCTTCGGTTTATATGTTTTACTTATAAGCATATCCCGTATAAGTCCTGCGGCCTTGTCTTGATTTTCCAAAACATAAGCAACCGTCCTTCGGCTTTTCTTTCCGCGGGCTGCGTTTATAATAGCTTCGTGTATATTATCAATATCGCATATTTTTTCAAATAGGTTTCCCGCTCTTTTCATCGGTTCAGCTTCTTTCTTAATTATCTGCAAGGCTTTCAATTTCTTACTAACCCCGCCCGTAGCGATGTATTTTTGCCAAGCGGCAAGGGAAATAACACGCGATGAATGTATTAAGATAGACGCGCGCGGCGATTGACATTCGTATTCGAAGGCGCATTGTTGCAATTCCAATAACACGGCCCGCAATTAGCCCCATTGTTCCAATTGCCGCCGACATTCGCCGCGTTTGCGTGTTAAATCCCTATATGGGGGCTGCCCGCCCCCAAACCCCCGTTTTAACGGCGGTAAGAAAGACGCGCGCGGCGATAGACATGCGTATGCGAAGGCGCATAGTAGCAATACCAATAACACGGCCCGCAATTAGCCCCATTGTGCCAAACGCCGCCGACATTCGCCGCGGTTACTGCGTAAGCCGGGCGATAATAATAATCGGCATAATACGTTGTTGTCGAAGCGCCAATTTCGCAAGGAATACGAACAAACGGGAAGCGTTCATCATAACCAAGCTTTTTGACATATCCTTCGGCCGTCGGTAACTGATAATTTACTTTCACATAATCGTCCGTGATGTTGCCGCTGCTGTATTTGGTAGCGTCGGGCAAGAAGTAAATATCATATTTGTATGGGTCTTCGGTCGTGCCGCTGCCCTCTCTCTTGAAAAGTACGTCGGAAATCCACTCAAAAGCATTTCCGAACGGTGTTTCTTCGCCGCGGTATATACAAGTATATTTACCGTTTGTATTGGAAACGGGCGAACCCGAAGAAGATAAAACATTATCGCAAGAACCCGTCTTCCACGCAATCGCAAAGACGATATTTCCAACCGCTATATTTACGGGGTCGCCGTCGAATGTAATTGCGCTGTTGCTGTCGTCGAAAGCATCTATCGCGGTAACTGTTCTATTGTTTGCGACGTTTGTACTTCCGAGCGATGTTCCTATTGCGATACCTTGACCGATAACGTACGCCGCCGCATAGCTGCTTGAAATTATAATGCGGTTGGCTGCGTCCTCCGCAACGGTTGCTTTGTGGCTTTCGCTGTATGAAAGTGAGGAACAACCCTTCATTTTTGTTTGAATGTCGCGTGTCGCGAATTCAACCCACATAAGAAGGCATTTTACATACTGTTCGGCCGCTGTGGTCGTTGTGTACTTGTCGCCAAGCTTACGGGCGTTTGTCATACCCGAATTTAACGACATAATCGGCGTATATACGCCGCTTCGGGAAGTTGGCTTGTCGTCAACTAACGCCATAGGATAAGCGGCGGTGTATGCTTTCTGTCGCAAGCTTCCGTCTGCGTTAATGTGTATCGGTGAAGGCTTGTAACCGCCTATCGGGTGCGCCGAAATTACGATTTCTTCGCTGCCGTCGTCGTTGTATGTATGCAGATAATAGAATAAAGGTGTTTCAACCCATACTTCGCCGTTGCTGCCGTCGGTAACGTAGCCGGGTTCGCCTTCATAAGCATTTACAACAAAATTTCCGTTGTCGTCGAAATATCCGCAAGCACGTTTCCTTCCGCTCCACGGGTAAATATTGTCGAAATCGTTTGTTGCTGTTGCTGTGTCTGTGCCGACATTTGCAACAAGGCCGAAGGCGTTGTATAATCTTTGAACGGTTGCGCCGCTGTTTGCGCTGCCGCCGAATTTAACGCCGTAACGGGTAACGGTTGAACCTTCAATTTCTGCAAGCGCATTTTCGGCCGCTGCCGCTGCTTCATTGGCTGCGGTTGTTGCCGCTTCCGCTTCGGCCGTCGCGGTCTGCGCGGCTTCGGTTGCTGTGTTAGCGGCTTCGGTTGCTGCTGCGGCTTCTTCTGTTGCCTTTTCGGTTGCTTCCTTTGCAGAATTTGCATTGTCGGCGGCCGTGTTCGCTGCATTGGCTGCGCCGCTTGCTGCTCCTGCGGCTGTATTTGCTGCCGAAGTTGCTTTTTCAGCGTTTGAAGTGGCCGTGTCTGCATTTTCTTTCGCAAGGTTGGCCGCTTCTGCTGCTTCATTAGCTTCAATGGTAACGGCTGCCGCTGCTTCTTTTACGACATTTACGTCGGAAGCTGCTTCAATGGCTGCCGCTGCCGCTTCATCAGCCGCAAGTGTTGACGCTTCAACCCTTGCTTCAACCTCCGAAACATTTTCCAAAGCTTCGGAAGCTATTTCGCGGGCTGATTGTGCGAGCGCTTCCGCTTCGGCGATTACGTTAAATTCATTGGTGCTTTTTACTTCTGTATCGTTGGCGCTTTTGGCTGTTACCTTTACAACGAAAGGAACGCTTGTTAATTCGCCGCCTTCGGAAGAATAAAGCGTAATTTGACAACGAACATTGCCGCATACGGCAAGGGTCTGTTTTGTAAGTTCCGCAATAATTGCCCCGTTTTCGTCTATGGTGCAATTATTAAGAATTGCTTTGCCGTCGGGCTTTTTGCCACGAAGAACAGCCGTTGCCCCTGCGGGGATTTCGTAAGGCTGATTATTCGCAAGCAAAATTACTTTTATTTTTCGGCCGACATCGCTTTGAACCGCTGTTATGTATTCAAAAAGCATTTCGCCCGATAATTCGACGGTAATTTCCTTTATGAATTCCATTTGCTTTTCACTCCTTTATATACCTTTTGAAAGCTGTATTTCGACTTTGCTTCCGTCTTCGGTGTATCTTATAACCGCGGACGTTACTTTTGCATATTCGTTAATTGTGAATAACGCTTCGGATTTGTCGTTGCAGAAGGTTAATTCCGAAACATTTTCTTCCGTCAAAAGTGCGTCCAATTCGGTTGACGTTACTGTTTCGGATAAGCTGAAAGAACACAGCCAACCCGCCGCAACGCCGCTTCTAAACAACTTTTGTTCAATAGGATTTGAACACTTCTTTTCTGTACCGTTTTTGAAAATAACTTTCATTTGTTTGTCCTCCAATCTTTATAAATTTATTATTTTAAAATAATATTTACGGTATTACGTTCAATTCGCTTATAAGAATATTTATCATATAAGCGGTTACGTCTTCATTTTTATAAACATAAGGAATATAGCTTCCATATTCCATATCTTGTATCGCTTCACGACATTGATTATACATCACAGCCGTAAAGTAGTTTCCGTCGATTGCTGTGTCAAAATTGTAATTTCCCAAGCTTCCGTTTGAAGTGTATTGTCGAAATTCATTTATTCTTGAAGTAAGTCCGTTCCATTCGGAAGCCGTTAATTTGATTTCTTCATTTTGACGTTTTTCGTAACTCCAATAATAATTATCGGGTCGTTTGTTTTCGGACGTGGAAACTCTTTCGGTGTCGCTTATTTCCGAGCAATAGCCGTTATAAATTGCAATTACGGCAAAATCATATGTTCCGTATGTATCAAGCGAAATTATGGCGTTTTTGCTTGATGTATAAGCTTTTCTATACCAACGGTTCGTATTATATTGCTTTGCAAGTATTACAAAATTACACGAAGAAGTGGAGCAGTCCCAAGATATGCTTACGTTTTTTTCCGTTTCAATTTGTTGTACTTTTATATTGTACGGTTTTGTTGGGTTGCTGTCTGTATATCCACTTCCCGGCGCAACAGAATAACAATCAAGCGTCCACGAAGTAGGTTCGCCGTAATCGCTTGTAATTGGTGATTGACAACCGCACCCCCAATCGTAAGGGATATAACATCTTCCATTTAACCCCCAATCTTCGCCCCAACTGTTTTGAGCTATCCAATAAGCTTTACCGCTTATTTGTGTTAGTCCAATAAGAGCGATTGCGTGATTGTCGCCGCGGTATGTTGTGGGCTGCGGTATTATTCCGCTGCTGTTGGTTTGAAAGTTGTTCGGAATACGAAAATTCAGCATATAAAACCCGTAAGTTTCAATGCAACTTTTCACAGAAGAACAATCGTAAAAATCAATATGCCTTTTATTTCGCAATTTTTGCTTTTGGGCGTTTGTGTTCACGATGTCGTCTGCTGAATTAAACATATTTACGGCTGTTGCTTTTGGCATTTCGTCCGGGTAAAACCCCGAATATATTTCATAACGCGGCGAACCGTACGTTATGCAATTATCGACCGCTTCTTCAAATGTCATATAATCGTAATTTGTGCCATCGCTGCCGAATATATATGCTTCGCTGAATTTTTCGTATTTTATGCCCGTTTGTTTTGCTTTGAATATTTCCATTCCGCAAGCTAAACAATTAGCGACGCAAGAACCGTACACTTGATTGCGTATAGGAACATAAACCGAAGGGGTTATTGTCCCCGTTGGCGGTGAAATGCTATCCGTAGAAAATGTAACGTTATTTAGTGTATAACCCACGCCGTCATAATAACAAGTTACTTCCGCTACATATGTGTTGTTGGGGGATAGCCAATTATACCCCGCGTAAACAGGGTTCGAAAATTCGAAAGTAAAATTTACTGTGGTTATCCAAGAAGTATCACTTTCGACCCATTCAATTATTTTTCTGCTTCCTTGATATATTTTAAAAACAAATTTATCGTAGTTGTCGCCCGTGTACTGCAAGTCTGTTACTTCTATTGTAAATTCTTTGTATGTAACGTTTATAATATCTAATTGCGCCATTGTTTCACCGCCTTAAAAAGCCTTGCGGCGTGGGCTTTGTGGACGTGGCGGCATACCTCCCGCAAAATGTTTTGTAAATATTTTGGTTGAATTTGCTTCATCTTCCGACGGAATAACCTTGCAAGCAAAAGAAAATGTTTCTTCGTCAGTTTCTATTGTTACAGTAACATCGTAAAAAGTATTTAATGACGCTTCTTCAAACACAGCGGCTTCCGTGCAATCGCCCGTTTGCCGAACATCTATTGCGGTATTGTTTGTTTTTATGGTGATTTTTTTATAATTCTTATTGGGCGATAGCCCATAAACCGCAACAGAAATTCCCAATTTTGAACCGCTGTATTTTAACGGCATTAAATGTTCACTTGTTCGCATTTTTATTCCTCCTTTACCCAAATATCGCAACGGGCTTATTACTTCCCCAGATAATTTCGCCGCAATCGGATAAATCTAATTTATAAGCTTCTAAATCAATCTTTGAGGCTGATATTTTAATTCCCGTCGGCGGTGAAATACCGTCGAAAAATGTTTTGATAACGGCTGCGCCCGAAAATCTCAATTCCTTTTCGACATCATCATCGCTGTTGCCGATATTTAAGTTTCCGTTTACTTGCGCGATATTTGTACTTATTCTGTCGGCGCTTATAGTTCCTTTTGTAATTAAGTCGCCGTCTATTTCGACAATTCCGCTTAATTTAAAGCCGTTTGCCGTCTGTACGAAGGCGCTATATACGCATTGGTCGTCAACTTCCACCCAATCTCGCGAAATCTCATTGTAGTAATAATATTTTTCGTTGGAAGTGCAAAAATAAAGCTTCTTTTTCTCTGCTGCCGTAGTGTTTGAATACGTCGGCACGGCGCTGTCGCGCGTGGCTGTGCTGTATTCAACAGATTTTGCAACGCGCATTTTTATATTATCGGCGTTGACTTCGATGTCGGCTTGATTTGCTGATATTTGTTCCCGCAAGCCGTCTTCAACCTCTACCAATTCGCCGCGAATGTCGTTTGCAGTAAGGGTTATTGCGTTTGCATTTTGTTGTATTTTGGTGTTAGCGTCTAAAATTGCCGCGGCATTTGTTGAAATTTCGCCTTCGGCGGCCGCGAGGTCTTCCCGTAAACTGTCCGTTCTTTCGTACATTTCCGTACTTAACATTGTAAGTTCGCTTGCTGTCAATGTTATACTGTCGGCCGTTTGCCTTATTTCGGTTTCAAGGCCTTCTTTAATGGAATTTACTTCGTCCCGAATTTCGGTCGCCGTTAAAGTTATTTTTTGCGCGTTTTGGTCGATTGAGGTTTGAAGTGTCTGTGTGGTTTCGGTTATATGTGCTTCAATTTCACTTTTCAATCTTCCGTCGGCCGCTTCGAAAAGCTGTGTAATTGTCGCCGTTACCTCTGTTATGTTGTCCGAAATTTCTTTCGTGATTTCATTTTTGAAGGTTTGCGAAATAGCGGAGGAAGAAACGGTGTCGGCCTTTATTAAAGCGCCGTTGATTTCGCCCGCTGTTATGAAGTCGGCGACGATTGCGCCGTCCTGCGTTATAGCTGTTGCAAAAGGGCCGTTATATCCATTGGAGGAATAGCCCAACCCGCCCGAATTCCAACGCCATATTTTAACGGCCTCATTTATTGAAGGCGCGTCCATTATAAGGATTTCTTGCGGATTGTTCGAAGGGTTCAAAACAACATACCCGCCATTTTGCCCGGTAATAAGTGCCGTTGCATTTGCCACGGCTGCAGCAATTTTCTTCGCGGTTGCTGTTTCATTTTTCTTTACTTCGGTTTTTATATTTTCTATTTCCTGCGTCGTTTGGTTTATGCTGTCCGCAAAATTGCTTTTTGCGTCGCCCAATTCAATAGAAACATATTTTTCCTTCAAGGTATCGTAAACGGTTTTTATAACCTTCGCTTTTGCTGATACTCCCAACTTTTCAAAATTTACCGTTAGCGTATCACAAAGGCTTACGCGCTCCAAAATTGCATATTGCTTATATTCGGGGCTTTGCCAAAGGTGAGTAAAAGCGACTTTTATACTTACGGAAGGTTTATTATATCCGCTATCAGCCGCCCACGCTTTGGCCTTTTGACGTAAGGCCGCTTCGGTGATTTCTTCATCGTCCGAAAATTTGTCCGTAAAATCCATTGTAAGAACCTTCGGGCGTGTAGCGTTTGAAGAATATACAATCTTTTCCGAAAGCGTTACAACAACTTCTTCCGGGTCTTCTTCGTCGCCTTCTTCTTTTTCGGGTGTATATTTCGCATAAGGAAAAAGCGCCGTATAAGTTTCGGAAATGTTTTTTTCCTGCTGTAAGTCGGTAAGGTTTTTTCCGTAGCCTATTATAATGCCCGTGTCGCTGCCGCGGCTTTCGTGAAGCTTGATTGTAAAATTGTCGAATTCATATTCGCCGCCGTAAACATCAAGCAAAGAACCTTCAACGCCGCCAAGCGCTGCGCGTACACTTAAAAGCGAAAGCGCCGTTGATTTTCGGGAAGCGATGTCGCTTAACCCGCTGTAAGAGTGGGGAACAAGCGCCGCTTCAAGAACCTTGTTTAAACCCTGCGCGCCCGTAGCGTTGGTAATAACGACTTTTTCGACCGGGTTTCCCGTGAGTTCATACGAAATATGTTCGCCGTAATAAGTAACAATACCATTTATCGGCTTTGAAGATTTGTATATATGGAATATCTGCGCTTCGCTTGTTTCGTTGGGCTTCGCCTTAACGAAGCAGCCTTCTTGTATATGTTCAAAAAGCGCGCCTTCAATCGGATATGAAAAAGTAATTTCATAAATTCCGTTGCGTTCTTCTGTAACATTGCAAAAAGTGGTATCGCTTAAAATACCTATACCGTTACTTGTGAACGCCGTTTCGTCTTTATCGTATAGAATAGGTATCAAATGCAACACCACCTTGTTTTAATTATTATTTTCGATACATCGCCAACCCACGAAACAGAATTTGCACCCGCTCCGAAGGAAGGGAAGGTGCTAAAACTTATTTTATTATTTTGCAGCGTTGCCGCCTTAAATGCCGATTGCAATTCGCTGTCAATTTCGATATATTCGTCTATATCCGAAATGAAAAACGAATTGTTGTTAATTTGAAGCGTTACCGCTCCCGTTCCGTATATTCTTATATACGGTTGAGATTTCCACGCTTCGGGGTTGTATAACGTTGTCGGCTGTGTTATTACTGTTTCGCGGTCGCCGTCCTTACGGTATTTAAACGGTTTGCAATTAAATGTTATTGACGAAATACCGATTTTTTTTACTTTGTCTTCAATATCCAAAGCGGCGACGTATGCCGCCTTGCGATAATATAACGGGTCGTATGTGTCCGTAAGTGTGAAATACCCGACTTCGGATTGTAACCACGCTTTTATTTTCCTTGCCATAAGGTCAAGCGGCCTTTCGTCCGAAATCAAGTTCACGGGATAGGTAACGGAAACATTTTTGAATTTTCCGTTGTCATTTATCACGTCGCCGTCTTTGCCCGGTACGGATATAAATTCAACATCACGTTCCGGGCTTGTGATGTGCGGCGTTTCTGTGATAATTAAGCCCATATCTGCGGAAGATACGTTGCGAAAAATAAAACGATTTGTATTTTCTCTAATCACCCAAAAGCACCCCCGCGACGTTTGATATATTCTTCGGCGATTTCCATAAATTCGCCCATAATTTGGTGTAAGTCCTTATCGGTACTATTTACGAATTTTTCTATATTGACATTAAGGCCGCCGAGATTGTTATTGATTTCCTGCATTGCATAACGCGAACCGCCGCCCGTGTTATTCATTGCAGCATTTATCTTCTTTGCAAGAACATCTATCCAACCCGTATGTTTTTCAAGCGGCATAATTGCTTCCGCGCCGTCTTCGCCCGCTATAATGGGGGTTGCCTTCGTCAAAACCGTACCTTCCGCAAGACGTGGCAAAGATAATGTTTTAATCTTTCCGACGGAAACACCCGGTATTTTGTTAATAAGGCCGATTGCGCCATTTATAAGGCCGATTGCGCCGTTAATTGTATTTTGTATCATAGAAATAACGCCGTTAATGCCCGATTTTATCGCGCCGCCGATTGCGTTTGAAATAGATGTACCCAAGCTTGAAAAGGTATTCTTTATAGTGTCCCAAAGGCCGCTAAAAAACGAACCCCAAGTTGAAAATACATTCTTTACAGCCGTCCAAGCTGCGGAAAATGTATCACTAAACCACGAACCAACAGAAGCAAAAACAGCTTTTATGCTGTCCCATACTCCCGAAAAGAAGCCCGCCCAAGTGTTCACAATGCCTTTTATGGCTTCCCAAGCTTCCGACCAATTACCACTTAAAACATTCTTTACAACAGCAAATATGCCTTTGATTGTTTCCCATATCGCGGTAAAATACCCCGTTACGGTGTCCCAAATGGCTTTTATGGCCGTCCAAGCGGTTTCAAACATACCGCCTAAATATGTAGCAACAACCGAAAATACGGCTTTTATAGTGTCCCAAATAGCCGCAAAATAGGAAGAAACAACGTCCCAAATTGCTTGAATGGCTATCCAAGCCGCTTCAAAAAATCCGCTTAAAACATCTTTGACAACTGAAAAAATTGTCTGTATATTCTGCCAAATTGCTTCGAAATACGGTTTTACTAAATCCCAAACAACTTTTATAAGCTCCCAAGCTGCTTGAAATGCTCCCGAAATTGCGTCTTTTACGGGCTGTAAACTTTCGACTATGTACGCCCAAATTTCTTGAAGCTTCGTCCAAAGGCCTTGAAAATATCCTTTTATAACCTCTATCGCGGGGCTTATCCAATCAAGGAACGCTTGAAAAGCCGTCTTTATCGCTTCCCATAAGCCGATAAAGAAGTTTCGGAAGCCTTCGCACTTATTCCACAAAAGAACAAACGCGGCTACAAGTCCCGCTATCGCGACGACAATTAAGCCTATCGGATTTGCGTTCATTGCAGCATTAAGCAACCATTGCGCCGCGGCGACTACTTTTGTCATTGCGGCTTGCGCTGCTTGAACGATGTTGAAGGACGATAAGGCGGTTTTAACCGTCGAAATTACCGAACCTATTTTCTGCATAGCACTTATTGCTGATGTAACGCCCGTTGCCATTTTGCCGAAGGCTATTAAAGCCGGGCCGAGCGCTGCAACAATTCCACCTATTGCAACGATTGCGGTTTTTGAACCGTCCGAAAGGCCCGTAAACCATTGTGCAAAACTTTTGATTTTTTCAACAAACTTTTCAAGCATTGGTGCGAGGGAAGAAAGAATTGTATTTCCTAAATCCGCGCCCGCAAGCTTTAAATTATTAAGTGCAAGCGCTGCTTTGTCGGGCGGGTCAAGTGTTGCATTGAAGGTGTCTGCAACGGTTGTTCCGTATTCGTCCATAGACGCGCACAAATCTTCAATACTTAATCGACCTTCACGAATGGCGTTCGACATTTCGGCCGCGCCTTTCGTTCCGAAAATCTCTTGCGCTATTGTCAAAGCTTCGGTTTCTGTTTTTGCGTTTTTAATGCTGTCAATGGTCTTTTGTAAACCTTCTTCCATTGAAAGCCCTTCTTTTGCATAATTTACAACCGCTTTTTTAAGTCCTGCAAGGGCTGTTGTTGAATTTACGCCGTTCTTTTCGAATTCGGCCATAAGTCCGATTGATTGTTCGAAGGTTAAGCCCATTTCCTTGAAGACGGAATTGTTTTCAAGTGCGCTGTTCATAAGAACATCGACGGAAATTCCCGTTTCCTGCGCTTTCGAAGTAATAAGGCCAAGAACATTCGGCGTTTTTTCCGCTTCGATGTTCCAAGCTTCCATAATCTTTTTTGTTGTGCCAATCGAATTATTTAAGTCTGTTTCGTTAATCTCCGCAAACTGTATAAATTCTTTTGAAAGGTCTTCAAGAACCTTTCCCGTAGCGCCGAACCTTGTATTTACTTCGCCGATTGCAATTCCTGCATTTTCGGCCGTGGTCGGTATTTCGGAAAAAACGTTGTTCATACTGTTTTGTAAACCGTCTAACGCTTCGCCCGTTGCGCCCGTTTTCGTTATGATTGTGTCATAGCCCGCGTCTATTTCGTTAAACGAAGCAACGCTTGCCGCTCCGATTGCAGCAATTCCCGCCGTAACGGGTAACATTTTCTTTCCCGCTGCTTCGGATTTTTCGCCGATTTTGGTTGATACTTCCGAAATTTTATCAAGTGCCGACGTTGAATTGTTGGCCGCTTCTTCAAGCGTTTTTAATTCTTGTTCGGTTTTAATGATTTCACGCTGCAAGGCGCGGTATTGTTCTTCCGATACTTCGCCGCGCTCAAATTGTGCTTGCACTTGCTTTTCGGCTTCTTTGAGGGTGTCAAGCTTTCCTTTCGTACTTTCGATTTGCTCCGAAAGAAGCTTCTGTTTTTGGGCTAATAGTTCGGTATTTTTCGGGTCTAATTTTAAGAGTTTATCAACTTGTTTAAGTTCGTTTTGAAGATTTCGGCTTGTCTTGTTGACTTCCGACAAAGCCTTATTTAAAGGCGCGGTATTACCGCCGATGTCGATTGTAATTCCTTTAATGCCCGCTCCCACGTTTTAGCCCTCCTTTTTTGAAAAACGTTCCCGAAGGGCTTTGCGGTCGGGTTTTGTCTGTTCCAAAATCCAACAAGTTTCAAGATATTCGCGCCCTTCTTCCGTTTGGCTTTTTTTGAATATAAAAGCGTCGCGGAGTAACGACAAATATATGTCGTATTGTACTTCTTCGATTTCGGCGAAGGAAAGGCCCGTATATTCTGCAACAAGCCTTTCCGAAATCGTCCGAATGTTGTATTTTACCGCGTCTTCGTCGTCGCCCGGTAGAAGCGGTATTTTTAGTTTGGGTCGTCCGTTGCGTACCCCGTGAATTCTGTATATTCATTGAACAGCATTATTACGTCGTCGATGTCGAACATTTCGCCGACTTCATCGGCTGTATATTTCTTCTTCTGCATATTGCAAGAAAGAATTTCGGCCGTTACTTCGTAAAGGTCGTTTATGCTTTTTTCGTCCAATGTATCGGCGTTTATATCCTTCATAAGCGCCATTTTTTCAAAAGTCCTTTTTTTCGGCATTGTGCAAATAAGCGTTGTGCCGTCGTAAAGTTTTACGGTAAAGGTCTTTTTTTGAATTTTGGTGTAATCAAGCATTATTTAAGCCCCCTTATGCTTCTTCGCCGTCGTCCGGGGTTTTATCGTCTTCGGTTGAAGCTGCAGCCGTGCCGTCGTCCTTAATTTCTTCGATAAGCTGAATTAAAGTGCCTTCGTCGTCCTGCGGTTCTGCTTTGAATTCGGGGTTTACAACTGTTTCCGCGTCTTTCGCAAAAGTGATTGTAAGCGCGGCGCTGTTTTTACCAACAATAAGAACGTACATATTGCCGTCCTTTTTGTCTTTGTGTGCAAAAAGAATAACGTATGATTTGCCGTTGTCATTATCAAGGCCACCAATTTTGACAATTCTTTTATTGCCTTCTGTGGTAACTCTTGCAGTAGATACAAGCTTGTCAACGTTTCTGCACCAAGTACAAAGGCCAAGTTTCAACAAGGCTTCTTCCTTTGTCAAAACTGTTTTTGTTACAGTTCCGAAATCGTCCGAAGCTGTATAACTTTCGGGCGTATATTCAAGAGAAGCGCCGCCCGATGTACGGCCGAGACGGTTTTCTTCCTTTTCGATTTCTTCAATGGCGGGAATTTCCCCCGTGTATTCCATAAAATAAGTATGGCCGCTGCCGAGTACAATTCTTTCTTTTTTAGCCATTTTGATTTCCTCCAATCTTTATAATTGTTTCAAATTCATACGAAGCCAAGTGCAATTTTTGGTCTTCGAGATGTTCGCGCCATATATCAAATTCAACAGAAGACAAAGCCGCTTCGATTTTTCCTTCGATTTCTTTGTTTCTGCTTTTTGTGTATAACTCAATCGTAACTTTACAGCGATTTAAGAAGTTTTTGTCGTCGCTGCCGTAATGATGTTCGTTATCTATAAACCATTTAATATAAGGCGGGTCGGGAAGTGGTTTGTTTTTGTACGGCTTGAATTTTTCAAAAGCAACGGGAAGCCCCAACCCTGCAAGTAATTTTTCAACGTCCACCGCTTTTTATCACTCCTTCCACTTTGCTTTCAAAGTCCTTGACGGCTTTTTCTTCATTTTCCTTTATGTGAGGAAAAGCGCGGGACGTGCCGCCGTTCCGCGTTTTGTGCGGCTTTTCCAAAAGGTGCGGAAGCGTATGTCGTGGCGCTTTTACAAACCAACGTTTGCGGCGCTCTGTCGGGCTTTCGTAAACAGTTTTAATGCTTATGGCCCTTTTGTATTTTCCGCTTTCTTCGGGTGCGTCCGCGCGGGTGTTCTGCAATAAATCTTCGGAAACATCGTCAACAACTTGTTTTATACCTTCTGTTATAGCTTCCGAATACAAGGTTAATTCCTTCGAAATTGCGTCGGCTAATTGCCCGATTTGAATTCCCGCCATAATTAAACACCTATTTTTTTACCGCAATAAAGTTCGATTTTGCCGTCCCTTCGCATATAGGTTCGGTAAATGTCGTAATTGCGGCCATTGATTTTGACATAAACTTCGTTGTCGTAATCGTCTATCCACAACGAAATTTTAAATTCGGCTTTTAACCCGGCTTGCGCTGCGGAAAAGAATTCATTTTGTCCGACGCTTTCGACGGTCGCGAATACTTCTTTTTCTTCGGTTTCTTCGTCGTCTATTTCGTGAACAAGTATCACAATATCGTCATACATTGAAATATTTTCCCCCTTTGATTTTGGTTAAAAGCATATCATACGAAGCCATAAGCTTTTCGCTGTCGGGATTGCTGCCGTAATTTGCGTTTACATATGTCAAAACCGCTTCGCGTATTATAGGGTCGGCGCAATCCGACAAGAATTTGTCGGATACGCCTATACGCTTTAAATCAGCGATTGCAACTTCTGCAAGCTGTTTTATATCGTCGTCAAGAACATTGCTGCGCGTTTTTCTTACGCGCGTTTTTGCCGCATTTAAAAGGTCTTCTTTAACCATATAAAGCCCCCTTATTCAGCGGAAACAACTTTTGCAGAACCAACAGCAACGGCCACATTATCGCCGTCAACCTCTACAACAACGATTGTTTTTCCGCTCTCTGCGGTTATTTCGTCGCTGCCGTTCCAATTAGTGTAACCCGAAGAACAAGTATCACCAACGGAAGGAATTGTCGGATTTGCTGCGATTTTATATTTGTAGCTGTTGCCGTCGGCCAAAGCTTCGGAAACGGTTATAACGGTATTACCCGAAGTTGTACCCGCTTCGGAAGTGATTGTCAATGTTGCCCCGCTCCCGTTGCGGCTATATGCCGCCGCGTCATTTACTTTTTTTTTACACGCAAGAAGCCGTTGTATGCTGCGACGTTACCACCCGCGAATACATCGCCGCGGTGTGCAATTTGTCCCTGCTTGAATTTATAATGTGTTGAACGCTGAATGTCGATGTCCGAGAATACGGGCAATTCGTAATTTGACAACGGGCCGTAAGCCATTGCGTATTCGTCGGCTTCGGTTGTTGCCGCTGTAATTGCCTTACAAGCTGAATTGATGATGTAAGGAACGCCGTCGATTGTGCCTGTATTTCCGTGATTTACCACGTTATAAACCTTCTTGCCGTCGTCTGTTCTTAAAGTTGCAAACGCCTTCAAGTCAAGTTTATTAAGGATAAGTACGGCCACATCTTCGACATCTTCGTCGCCGCCGAATGAATAAATAATTGTATCAAGTGTTGTTGCGTCGATTTCGGAAATTGCAACGTCTGTTTTACGGTCGATAATATCCTTTGACGCGTCCGCGGGATTGTGGAAAATACCGAATAATTTTCCTTCGCCGCCTTCGCCGATAAGAATTTGTCTTGAAAGTTTTTTGCGGATTGCAATTTCGGTTGAGCTTTCCACAGTATCGCTATAAGCAGCCGGGGCAAGCTTTGAAATTTCTTCGGGTTCTTCGCAATATGCTGTAATTTTGGTTTTAACCATTTCAGCATAACCGAATGTTGGTTCTGCGTCTGCATAGTCTGCGCCTTCGGCTGTGTAATCGCCTTCGCCGTAGCCCTTTACAAATCCGCGCTTGTAGCTTTCGCCACCATTCAGCGGAACAACTTTTACGCGGTCAACAAGCGAAGAAACTTCGTTGAAGCCGGGGTTTACATCTGTCGCGCTGTGCTGCGGCTGTACGGTAGAAGAAGAAGTAAGGGCGCTTTTTGCTCCAAACGCGCGCGAAACCTTACCGCCCGCCATAAGTGTTTTTCCACGCTTTGCGGTGCTGTTTTCGGGGTCTGTTCCGCTTTCGCCGCCGCTGCCTTCACCGCCCGCGGGGTTGCCTTCGGGTTCTTCGCCCGCGTCGGCCGCAAGCTGCTGTAATCTTGCGCGGTTGGCCGCTTCTTCGATTTTTGTGTTTAAGTCCTCCGCTTCCTGCAAAAGCTTGTTGAGGGCTTCGGGGTCTGTGGTTTTTGCCGCTTCTGCGTTAATTGCACGCAAGCGGGCTTTCATTTCCTTTACTGACATAGTTTTTTCAAACTCCTTTCGATATACCTTTTGTTACAAGGCTTAAAATTTTATTTGCCGTCGCTTTTGCTTCGGCTGTATTATCGGCCGCTTGCGCGGACTTGATAATCTGTTCGGGGATATTTTGATACGCGGCTTTTACGCCGTCGGTAACTTGCGCCGCATATTCCTTCGCTTCGGTAACGGTAATTTTGAAATATTTTGAAGCTTCTTCGCCGTTTAACCACGTTTCAGCATTTACAAGCTGTTGTACGTCGTCAAGGCTTACACCTTCCGCAAGGTGCGCTTTGTAAACGTTCATTATTCCCGTTTCGATTGCGTCGAGGTCGTCAGCCATTTTGCGGAAGTCGTCAGCATTGCCGCTTATCCAAGAAGCCCACGGCTTATGAACCATTAAGAACGCGTTTGAAGGTACGATAATTTCATCGCCCGCAAGCGCAATTACAGAAGCAATCGAAGCCGCCATACCGTCAACGTGTACCGTCTTTTTGCCCTTATGCCTTAAAAGCATATTGTAAATAGCAATGCCCGCGAAAACTGAACCGCCGCCGCTGTTTATGTAAATATTAAGGTCTTTTCCTTCCTGCTCTTTTAAAAAGTCGCGTATCGCTTCGGGGTATTGGTCGGTATCGTCCCACGCACCCCACCAAGAAGAAACAATATCACCATAAAAATATAAATCAGCCGTTGCAAGTGTTGAATTTTTCACGGTTAAAAACTGTTTTAAATTGTCTTTTGGTTGCTGCCCGGTGTTCAATCCTTTATTCATTCGTTTCACCTTCTTTCAATTTGCATTTTATATACCTAATGACGGGCGAAGCTTCCGTCGAAGCGCCTTCCGCTTCGCTGCTTCTGCCGATTTGGTATTCCGATTGTTCATCGACCTTTACATAATTAAGCGAAATCATACGCACGTCGCCGCCTTCGATTTGTGGATAATACATTGTTTCGCGGTATTCATTTATTGTTATAATTCCGCGGTCAAAAAGGTCTTTCGAAATAGCGTTCCTTGTTTGCAAAGTCGCATATTGAAGTCGGTTTGTCGTAAAAACGACTTTATTTCCGTAACTGCGTTCGCCTTCCGTGAATAATTTGAAGGTGAATTCAAGGGAAAGTTGTATCGCGATAGGCTCAATAACGCCTTCGTAAAACGAATTCCATTGCGCTTCGGTGTAGTCCGAAGTTAATATTTTTTCATTTACTCCGTAATAACGGTAAATGTTTTCGCGGAAGAACCCAACTTGTGTTATAGGAATAGCCGGGGGCTTCTGTGTGATTTCGTGGAATTCCATTGTATTATCAAGGCCCGCAATGCCGCCTTCATTATCAGCCGACATATAAGCCGATTGAAATTCCCCGACTTTTTTTCGCAATTCTTCTTCATCGGCGAAGTTGTTATATTTTAAATATCCGCGAAGGGAAGCGGAATTCTTGATAACGTTTTTTATTCCGTTGTAGGTAACGCCCAAAAGTTCGGTTGAATTTTGCAATTCTGCGTCCGGGGGTGTTCCTAAAAATCTTTTTCGGTTGTATCTGCCCTTTATGTGAATAACAAATTGATAAGGGACGGTATAACTTTTTTTGTCATATTCCCATATGAATTTGAAATATAAAACGCCGTCAACTTCGAAAATTCTGTGGCTTGTTGCTGTTATCGGCTGTATTGACGTGATTTCGGAAAAATCATCGTTAAAGAATACAACTGCGAAGGCGTTTGAAGTGTAAACCAAATCCGAAGCCATTTTGTATAAAAAATCATACGTTGAGTTTTCGGCGTTCGGTCTAATTCCAATCAACCGCGAAAGTTTATCATTTTTGATTGTTACCCCTGCGGCCGTCTTTCGTATTACCTGCGGCGTAAGCTTCGCAACGTTGGAAGCAACAGCGTTCGCAATCGCTCCGACAATTTCGTTTTCCCGAAGGCTGCCGAAATAAACGCTTTCACTTCGCCCGTAAAGGAAAATGCGCCTTTTTAGCCCGGTGAAAAATGCCGCCATATTTGAAAGCAATTTCATAATTTCTTTTCACCCCCTTTTACGCTGCGTTATTTTCAAGCTGTTTTCCGATTTCGGAAAAATACTTGCTTCGTACCGTCATAGCGTCTATAACAGAAACAAAACCGTCTATACGCATACGCGGTTCAATTTTAACGGGCTTCATTCTGCCGTCGCTGCTGTTGATTTGAACAGCAACATTCAGCAAATGCGACTTTAACAAATTATTTTCGCCGATATTGATTTTTCGGTCTTTGATAATTCCTTCAAATTCCTTCAAAAGCGGCGAAAGGTTTGTACCTTGAAAAACGTCGTCCATATGGAAGCCCGATTGCGCCATTTCTTGTATTAAGTATTGCGCCGAATATCTGTCATAACCGACCTTCAAAGGCCGTATTTTGTAGTGTTTTATAAGCGTAACGAACCAATTAAACACGTCTTTGTAATCAACGTAATGTTCGCCCGATAAAGTCAACAAGCCTTGCTTTTGGTAAATGCTGTAAGGTACGTTGTCTTCTTCGCAAGCTTTGTCGAACCGCTCCTGCGGCATAAAGAATTGTGTAAATACATACAGTTTTTTTGATTTTTCAATAACGATTGAAGCGGCCGTAAGGTCGGTTGTTTGCGAAAGGTCGATACCTCCGACGCAATAACAGCCCTTAAAATCGTCAAGGGTGTATTTTTCGCCCGAAACGTCGTCCACGTCTTGAAAATCAAGCCACGCAACCGAAGAATTTTGCTTGATGTTACAATATTTCGTCATAAATTCCGCTTTTTTTGAAAGGGAATTGCGGGCCACTTTTATTTCCTCAATGTAAAAATCTTCGGAAACAGAAACGCCCATATTCGGATTTGATTTTTTTAATTCTTCGATGTCGTCCCATTTCTGCACATCGTCAATGATATACAAGAAGGGAAGCAAGCGCATTTCGTCGCCGCCTTTTAGAAAAGCGGTCGAACGTTTCATAAGTTCGTCATAAATTCCGTCGTTGACGTAACCCGCCGTTGCTATTGATAATATAAGCGGCTGTTTTCTTGCGCCAAGCGCGGATTTCATAACTTCGTATTGCTTCAATCCTTGTTCACCCGGCCAAGCTTCCATTTCGTCGCATACTGTTAAATGCGGGTTGAAGCCGTCCGACTTTTTGGAATTGAAGGCAAGGCGTTTTATTGATGTATTAAGTTGCTGTATGTAGATGTCGGAACGACGCTTCTTTGTGAAGTCGGGGTCGCCGAGTTCTTCATCAGCTTGCACAATTTGGTAAAATGCGTCATATACAAGGTCGGCTTGTTCAAGCTTCGGCGCAAGGCAATATATTTTCGCGCCGTATTCGCCGTCAAGATATGCCATATATGCAATAATTGCAGCCGCAAAAAGGGTTTTTCCGTTCTTACGGGCGACAATTATAAACACTTCGCGGAATTGTCGGAAGCCGTCGCAATCTACTATTCCGAATATTGCCGAAACAATGGCTTTTTGCCATAATTCAAGCTTTAATAAATCGTTGCGGCCTTCGCTGTGGTGGCAAAAATTTTCGATGAATTTTATTGCTTTTTTTGCCTTTTTATCGTCGTAAAACCAAGTCTTATTTTCAATTCCGCGTATTAAAATATCAAAAATAAGCTTTATCCACACGCCGACGGTAACGCGCCCCGTTTTGATTGCGTCGCGGTATTCGTAAATATAATTTTTAGTCGTCAATCAGCAGCGCCGCAAGCCTTGCTTGCTTCTTTTCTTTCTTTTCGGGGATATGTTCAAGAAGTGAATTTACAAGCGGCGTATAAGTTCGCAAATATTCCGCATAAATCTTTGTTGCGGGTGTTGCGTTCTTGTATTTTTGGCTGCCGTTTATGGTGGTTGTTTCTATTCCGTCGGTCTTTATAAGGCGCTTTGCTTCAAGTAGAACGGAACGGACGAAAGCCGCTTCGTCGATAAGCCCTTCAAGCATAATTCCTTTGTCGGTAAAGCGCTTTTTGCCGTCGTCGCCGACTTCTTTTACAGCCTTTTCAAAAATCTTCATAAGTTTGCGTTTTTCTTTCTTAATCACGCTATCATTTACCAAAATTTCGGTATTCTTTGAAGTTGCCAAATAAATTCACCGCCTTTCGTTGACCCCCCCTCACGCGTGCGCGCCCGCGGAGTTTTTTTTAACTCCCCTTCATCGGTTCCCGTGGGCGTTTATTTTTTTCGCACCCCGGGGGGAGTATGTTTCCGTTTTCGTCAAACACATAACGCGAATTCTGCTTCTTCATATGCTCTTTGTTGTGGCAATCTTGACAAAGCAATTCAAGGTTCGACCAATCAAGAGTAATAAGCGGGTCGCTTATGTTCTTTGGCGTTATGTATTGTTTATGATGTACTATGTCGCCCGCTTGCTTGCAGCGTTCGCATAAACCGTTTTGACTTGTAGCGTATGCGTCGCGCGTCTTGCGCCAAGCTTTCGACAAGTAAAAACTTTTTGCATATTCTTTCATAGTACTAACCCTTTGTTATTCGTTGCCGCTCCCGCCCCTTGCAATATACAACGTGTTACCCCACAAAATACAAAAGCCCTGCACCCGAAGGCGCAAGGCTTATATACTTTCATCGTGTTTATTATAACACATTACAATACGCTACTACTGCAAACTTTATATTTGTTTGCGTCGGCTTCCACTATGCGTAGGCCGCGGACGGCCGCGAATAATAAGCGGGCTTCTTTAAGCCATAAATAAACATTGCGTTCGCTTGCAAAAGCCGTAAGGGAATAGCGGCGCACGCGCGCGGTAATGTCGCCACGACGCAATGGCTGTTCGGGCTGCACGAAGTAAACGTCGGATATAGCGCGGGCAATATGTGTTTTGTTGCCCCGCTCCAAAATGTCAATAGTTTTTTCGACCGCGAGAATATCAAGCAAAAGCGGCGTTGCATTGCTTACCGCTGCTTCGGCTGATAAGTTGGCGATTTCGGGGTCTTTGAATTCGCAATCATTCAAGGCCGCTTCGTATATCTGCTTTGTGGCTTCTTCATATGACGGCTTACCCATAGCAGCATAAAGCCGGAAAGCTTCTGTTGCATAATCTCTTGTAAAATCTTTCTTCACTTCCTGCCGCCGCCTTTCTTGATATATTTTTTATATTCACGATGTAGGCGCGCAAGGTTCTTTTTGCGCGTTCTGTATCGCTTCGCGTTATATGCTCTATGTAACAAGCGCGGGTCTGCGTTGTCATATTGCCATTTTAAGAATTCATAATCGCCGTTGCAATAAGTTTTTGCAAACTTGAAAAATACGTCGGTAAGCGCTTCGAACGTTGGACGTACCGCATCTATAAGCGCCGTTGATAAGTCGGTCAATGCTTTTGACATTCTTGTATATGGGTCTTCGATTTCCTCCGAAGGTTTTTCGGCTTCTTTTGGTTCGTCTATTATTGCAATGTCAGCGCGTAAGCCGTCGTCTGTATGTGGTTTTATTTCGTGTGCTTTTAAATGGCAATTTTGGCATAATAAAACTTCTTCGCCGTCTGCGTTATGATGTTTTATAATAGCATCTATACGCATAGAAGCGCGGCCGAAGACTTCACCGTAATATACGCCCGTTTTTCCGCAATGCGCACATCGGCGCAAAGGCGGCAAAACTAATTCTTTTGTATTGTCGCCGTATAACGTGGGCTTGCTGTTTTTTGTATCGGTTGCCGCTCCGTCGTCATACTTGCACGACAAAACATCTATGCCGTTTTTTGTTTTTCGGTATTCCACAATACAGCCTTTATCGTGTCCGTTTGATAAGTCAGCCGCTATTTGAACGGGCCTTCGCCATTTGTAAAGGCCTATAATACACGTTGCCAAATTAAAGACATAAAGTAAAGCTTGCGCATACTGCGCGTTAATGGTGTTATATATACACCAAAAAGAATTAGTGCAAAGCCATATATAAAAGCACCACTTTTTTTGAAAGCTGTTTGCAAGCGTTCCCACGATTGAAGCAGCCGTAAATAAAAATGCAATATAATTCATATTTTTAACAACTCCTTTGCGTTAATGTCAAAATATTTTTCGGCCATGGCCGGGAATTCCTTTTCTGCTGCTTCCATAGCGCGCCACGTCGAACCCTTTGTTGTATATTCGCTTAAATAGCCTTCAATATTGCGCTTGTGTTTTTTGTACCCGGTTTTATTCATACCGCGACATTGACAAAATATGCGAAAAGAAAAGGTGTTGAATATTGCGGGCTGATTACACCAAGCGGCGACGGCTGTGTAAAACTCTTTGTATTCCGAAGTGTACGTTTTTTCATAACGCATTATATAAGGCTTTGCGCCATATTTGCATAAAATATAAATTCTTTCGAACATTCCTTCAATATCCCGCCGCCAAAACTCTTTATCGTATTTGCCGCTTTTATCGAAGCCGCAAAATACATAAAACTTCGGGCCGCGTTTGAAGTCGGGGCAAGTTTCGTAAATCATTTTCAATTTACTTTCGATGATTTCTTTGTCGTTCACATCATCAAAAGCAAATATAAATTCGCGCTTATATTTCCAAGTGTGCATTTCTTTTACAATATCGGGCGTTAATAAGCGTTCGTCAAGTCCCTGCTTAAATTGAAAACGCTTCCCGGTGCTTTTAATTTCTTCGATGATTTTCCGCCATTCGGCGCACGCGAAGAAGTTATCGTCAAGCAAGCAAATATAAGGGCGGCTATTGTCTAAAAATTCGGATATGTAACCATTTCGGAAGGCGTGATTGTATTTCTTATTTACGCAAAATACGCATTTTCGAAAACAACCGCGCGTCGCGTACCCAATCGAATATTTTGTATAATATTCAAATTCCGATTGCTTCGAACCTTCGGCGATCGCCTTTTGTACCCATTCGTCATATAACGTGTAATCGGGGAAGCAATGTTCTATTTCGCAAGGAAGGTTCGGTGCTTTTTCGTAATAAAAGCCCGTGCCGCCATACTCAATATTATTTTGCTTTAAAAATTCGTTGTCTTTGTACCATTCCGCGATTGTTTCGGCCGTCTTTGCTGATTTGTCTTCGGGTTCGCCCGGTATTTCTGTATCTGTGAACACTTTTGAAATAAATACTTTGTCGAATTGCTCCAAGTTTTCGTAATCGGTTTTTAACGTTACGTTTGCGCCCTGCTGTTTATAAAAAGACGATAATTTCATACAAACGATATTCGGAAAGCGATGTCGCTTTTTGCCTATTATTTCAGCGTCTATTATTGCAATATTCATTTTCGCATTACCTCCGTTTCGTTTTTCTTGAACATCACGACGGATAAATACCAATGCCCGTTAAATTCATTGTATCGCGCTGCAGCTTCGATAAAACGATAACCCTTGTAACGCTTTTCCCAATAAGGCGCGTCGTCTATGTGTTCAGTTGCAAGGCGCTGTAAATGGCGCTTTGAAATTTTACCGTCTTTGGGTTTTGGTTCTTTTGGCTTATCTAAATTTCGGGATTGCGCCCAACGTTTGCCGCCTTCGGGCTTCTTAACAAGATATTTCGCCAAAGCTTCGCACCCTTTTTCGTTGGGTTGTAATCTGTCAGCGTTCGTCCAATCACCAAAAGGCCACATTTCTTCGGCTGTATCTCTATCCATTGCGTTAGTAATCATATGAAAATGATACCGAACAAGGCCCGTTTTTTTACTTACCTTCGCTTCAATGACGTATATGTATTTCATTTCGGGCAAGCCCTGCTTTTCTCTGTACCGCTTTATCCTGCGTATGTAGTTTTGAATATCCTTGCGGCATTGTTCTTCGGAAGAAGGCATTTCGCTGTCGCAATATGTGCCGTGTATAACAATATCACCTTTACCAAAGTTTGCATTTACCAAACGGACGATTTTTTTTCGGGCGTTCTTGTCGTTAAGGTTCGCTTGTTCCTTTGATGTCGGACGGCTTTTCGGTTTTCTCTGCGGCATACGTCGGCCGTTGGGGAATACCGGGTAAAACTCCGCTTCATACATCGCGCCCGATATTATATTTTTTTCGCGTATCATTGTTTCACCTAACTTTCAAAAAGTCAATAACCCAAGAGAAGGGGGAAGGAAAGCAAAAAGTAAAGGAAAATGACACCTTTCCTTCCCCCTGCTTGTCGGGATATGGAAAGCGTGGAAAACTCTTTGAGTTTACACACCCTTACCACACCCCAACGGCGCACCCCCTTTCTATCCGTCATTTTCCCATATATAAAAAATAATATTTTTTCTTTTTTTCTTTTTCGGGTAGGGCTTCGGGGGTCTTTATTCTCTTTTGGTATTCCTTTGTGGTTGATAAGATAATATCAAATACAAGGCCGAAAACAGCCCGCGGCCGTCTGTATTTGTTATTGACTTTTCGCCGCTGCCGTGATATAATAAATATGTTGATAAGCGACGGCGAAAAGCCGTTGTATTGTTTAACTGTTTTCGTTTTCTGCGGAAGCAGTTATTTTTTTGTCCTTTTATTTTCTGCACTATGTAATAAGGCACAAAAGAAGGGAATAAGGGGTATTACGATTTCGCCGCCCGGAACATTGCTTCCGCGGGCTGCGTGTGCTATATGGAAGAAATAAGGCGTTAAACCCCAACAAAGGCCCGCAAGGAAAGTCCAACCCGCACGCGCGCGTAATTTCGCTTCGCGTCGTATTTGGCGTTCGTGGTCTTTGTTTTCTTCCTTTATATATAAGGAAACATTTGTAATGCTTTTTCTTTCTGCGGGCATTTCTGCCGCTCTCTGTGCCGCTCCGTCTGTAAAACCTTTAAAATATGAATGTGTGTTCTTATCCATTGTTCAAAATCCTTTCTTATCTTAATTCGAAATGATTATGCCCGCCGCAACCGCCGCAAATCGGCCTACAAACAAAATCGTTTGTATTGTGTCGGCATTGTCCGCATAAATCATAATTTAATCTTGCTGCAGCAAGTTTTGCATATTCCGGATTGAGTTCAATTCCCAAAAAATCGCGGTTGTTATTTTTTGCAACTTCGCCCGTTGTCCCGCTCCCGAAGAATGGGTCAAGAATTATTCCACCTTCACGGCTGCCCGCTAATACACAAGGCGTTATAAGTTCCGGGGGGAATGTCGCAAAATGTGCGCCGTTATAACCACGCGTTGCAACGCTCCATACATCGCGCTTATTTCTTTTTCCGTCGGCGTTTGGTGAATTGCCGTGGCTGTTGCGTTCAACCGAAGCGGAATTGTCGAAGGCGTTGTCGTGTGTATATACGCCGCCGCGAAATGTTTTTGAATTCCCTTTGCGAATTCTTGAATTCGGCGTTAATGTTCCTTCGCTTCCTGCGGGCGGTCTGTTATCAAAACCGACGCAAGGTTCTTTTATTGCTTCATAATCAAAGTAATATTTTTTCGATTTACTTAAAAGGAAAATATATTCGTGGCTTTTTGTGCAACGGTCTTTTACGCTTTCGGGCATACAGTTAGGTTTATACCATATAATATCTTGTCTTAAATACCACCCGTCTTCTTGAAGCGCAAAAGCTAATTTCCACGGAATACCCATTAAATCTTTTTGTTTATAATTCAGCGGTCGAACGTTTCTTGTTGAAGAAGCGCCGACGATACCTTTGTTTGTGCCTTGTTTGTATTTTTGCGCGTTTTCCGGGAATTTTGCAGCGCCTTTGTTGCTTCCTGCGTAACTGTCGCCGATGTTAAGCCATAAAGTTCCGTCGTCCCGAAGAACGCGCCGCACTTCGCGAAAAACAAGAACAAGGCTTTTTATATATTCTTCGGGCTGCTCTTGAAGCCCTATTTGTCCGGGCACTCCATAATCGCGCAAACCATAGTACGGCGGCGATGTTACGCAACAATCGCAATACCCCGAAGCAACGCGCTGTAATTTTTGTAATGCGTCGCCGATTACAATTATTGATTTTTCCATATTGTTTTCACTCCTTTAATTTAACCATTGAAGGGTTTGTAATTGTTACGCTGTGTTTGCATTTGTCTAATAGTTCAAGTGTAAGTTGCATTTTGCCTTCGTCATTAAGCCGATATATAAGCGCCGATATTTTTAAATACTCAATATCAAAGCCGACGTTTCGGGAAACGACCGGGGCTTGCGTTTTAAAAGCCGCGATTGCTTCTTCCGTCGTCATACGTCGCCGTCCTCTCTGTCGATGTCGCAAGGCATAATTGCCGCGAGTAAGTCGCCGTAATCGTCTAATACGCAAACGGGCTTTTTGCGGCCTTCGCCGATAAATAAGCAAGTTTTGTAATCTTTGACGAATTTGTCTTCAATCCATATAGAACATACGCCGTCGGGCGAAAGCAAGCGTCTATAAGATTTGCTTTTGCGTTCGTCCGCTCTTATTTCTTCGGTCGGCCTTAATTCGCGGCCGTTCAAAGCGTCCCTTAAAACATTCTTTAATTTATCCGACGGGGCGCATTTGGTAATATCAAATTTGATTTGTTCTTCCGAGAAAATAAACAGCCTTACGCCGTCGGTAAATACGAAGCGTTTGTCGTCTAACTTTTCATAAGAAACGGTATTGCCTTTCAGCAGCCTTTCAAATATGTACTTTTGATTTTTAATTGATAACATTTTTTATTCCTCCTAAATAATTCTTTCAATAACATCTATCGCAATAACACCCAAGCTGCAGCCCGTAACATTTTTGTCGTAGTAGCTGCCGCCCTTGTAGTGAACGCGTACAAATTCAGTTCTGCAATCCGTAACCACATAGGAAGCGCCGATAATTTCTTTGTCTATTTTTTTAAGAAGGTCGCTTAATTCCTTTGTAACAAGGTTTGCTTTTTGTGTGTAGTCTTCAAGGGTTTGTTTTTTTACTTGCCCCGCTACCGAAAGCGGAATAACTATTGCGGGAAGTTCTTTTTTGTCCGAAAGATATTTGCTTACCATTAGAAAATCAATCCTTTCTATTTGCATTATTCAACGGGCAATCTGTGCATTTTCGGCCTTTGCAGAAGCGCGGAAGCTTTTGCGACAAGCCACAAGGAAGCTTTTTCACAATATCACCCCTTACGCATTGGCTGCCGCTTCTTCAAGGTTGCGGCCGCGGTTCTTTAAACTTTCGGTTGTTTTGCGCTGTGCAAGTTCGGCGCTATATTCGGAACGCAAGTTCTTGTCAAGCGCTCCCGTGTCGCCGCGCTGCAATTCTTTGTAAATTGTAGCCGTGTGAACGCCCAATTTATCGGCGATGTCCGAAGGGCGTTCGTTGTTCAAGTACATTTCTTCAAGCTTCTTTCTGTCCTCATAGGTTAAAAGCTTGTATTTTTTTCTTGCCATTGTGTTTCACACCTCCAAAAAATATAAAAAAATAATGCGAAAAGACGTGTAAAATCTTTTCGCATTTAATTATACAATTTAAAAAATTCGAAAAAAATAAAAAAAATGCTTGACAAGCAATATAAATTAGTGTAAAATACATTTTGTTAGTTTTGTGGCGGCATGGCTCAGCTGGCTAGAGCAATCGGTTCATACCCGATAGGTCGGTGGTTCAAGTCCACCTGCCGCTACCACATTTTGGCCCGTTGGTCAAGCGGTTA
>JAZQGK010000066.1:0-3283 GCA_045539975.1 Candidatus Scatosoma sp.
CCTGCAACCGCCGCATCTACTTCTTCACCGCTTCCAAATGCATCTATCAACGCGCTGTATTCGCTTTGCATCGAAAGAATTTTATCCCAGTCCGCAGTTTCATATAAATCTCGCTCTAAGCCGTTAAACAATGCTAAAAGCTCCGACTTCGCCGTTGTTTTTTTCTCAGCCAGCTCTTGATAGTCCGCAATGGTCATAATTTCGTCCAACTCAGCATAAAAAGCTGAAAGCGTATCTTGTATTGCAAATTTGGTAAAACTTACGTTTAACTTTTCGCTCACTTTTTTCACCAAAGCGCGAACTTCGGCGAGCTCTGGTTCTTGATACACACTATAATCAATCGCATTTACTTCTTCTAACGCATCTTTTCGAGTTTGCGAAACGGCATAAGAGAACGTTTGAAATTTCGAACCGTCGTAATAAAACGCCTTATCTTCCACCGTGCGATACATAATCGGCGCGCCTTGGCAGCCGTTTTTTACGTAAGTAGCGCTCGGGAAAGTCGTACCAGCAGGAATATAAAACGTTAATCCAAATTCCAAACGCGGCAGCGTGGACCTATGCGCTACAGAATTCGCAAATTGCGTAGGCGGCAACGGATACGCCTGCGCCGTGGTATCCCACCCTGCGGACCAATATGCGTACAGTTGGTCGAATCTTGCCCCTTCACTGTTCATTTGAGAAAAGTTTTTCCAGTAGGTAAGCTGCGAGGTAATATACTGCTCATATTTATTATAGGTGTCTGTATGCGCATAATCCCCTTCCCAACTGCCAAAATCGTCATAGTCGCTTCCCGACAATCTAAAGCCAAAAAACACGCACGTCGGGTGTTGCGTAAAAGCAATGTCCTCCACTTCCGTATCTATATAGATGATTTCGGACGCATTCGAATCCGCACTTGCTGTATGAGGCATAAAATGAATCCCCATAAGCGCCAACACCAACATCAAAATTGTCATACAAAAAACTAATGCTTTTGTCTGTATTTTACTGAATGTTTTCATAATCCTTCCTAATGACACTACTGTCCTTTTATTGGCAATAGCGGAACAGATAGATATTCCATTCCGCCTGCCCTTTATAAAAATTTATCAGTCTTCTTTTTTCTTTAAGAGCATTGCAACGGCTGCCGCCAAAGCAACGCTTGCCGATACGCCGCCCAGTGCCAACGAGCTACCGCAGCCGGAAGATTTTTTGTCTTCGCCTGTGCTACTACTATCCCCTGCGGGCTTCAAGGTTTCTACGCTTTCAACGTTCGCTTTGAATTGTGCGATTGCCGCATCCAGCTCTTCATTGGTCGTAGCACTGTCAATCGCCGCCATAACCTCTGCTATATAACCGCTGATAATTTCCTCAGCCTCTTCAGAATACAAGTCGTGATCGATTGCGTTATAATACGCGCGAACTTCATCCTCAGCCACTACCTTCGCGGTCTTAACCTTATCCATTTCCGCTTTCGCCGCCGCTACAATCCCGTTGATTGCTTCTTCGTCGCCGATTGCATTGTCGATATCTCCGTTCGCCTTCGTGATAATCGCTTGGATTGCCGTCCATTCCGCCGACTTATAGTCGCTTTCGCTCTTATATGCCGCAAGCTCTGCTTTTGCCGCTGTTGCAACAGCTACTTCCGCATCTACCTGCGCCGCGGTCTTGACCTTATCCATTTCCGCTTTCGCCGCCGCTACGATACCGTTGATTGCTTCTTCGTTGCCGATTGCATTGTCGATATCTCCGTTCGCTTCGGTGATAATCGCTTGGATTGCCGTCCATTCTGCCGACTTATAGTCGCTTTCGCTCTTATATGCCGCAAGCTCTGCTTTTGCCGCCGCTACGACGCCTTCGTCAACCACCCATTGCGCGTCCGTCTTCACCGAATCCATTTCCGCCTTCGCATTCGCTACCGCCGTATTAATTGCCGTTACGGATTCGCTTGTGTCGATTTCCGTGTTTGCCTTCGCAAGAATTGCTTGAATTGCCGCCCAATCCGCCGCGCGATAATCGTTTTCACTCTTATATGTGGCAAGGTCATTCTTCGCGGTTACTTTCAACGCATCGAAGATTGCATCCGACTCTGCTTTAGTAACGACCTCATCCATTTTCGCTTTCGCCGCCGCTACCGCCGCTTCGACTTCCTCATCCGTCATTGCCGCGTCAACGTTCGCCTCGCCCTCTGCGATAATCGCATCGAAGGAAGCCCATTCCGCTTCGTAATAATCCTCTTGCGAGAACGCATTTTTATATGCCGCCAGTTCTTCCTTCGCCGCTATTTTCACCTTATCAAAAGCGCTAATCCAAGCCGAATTTTCAAAAATAAACGTACTGTCCGCAATAATATATTCCACTGCAAGCTCTACGCTGTAGAAAGTACCGCCAATAACAAGCACGTCACCCTCTTTCGCCGTTACGCCTAAACCAATATATAAATCCCCACCGGGCGATTTGATATCGTTGGTATTCAACGCCTCGCCGTTGAGCGTAAGCCCCGTACCGCTGCCTTGGCGGAAACGGAATACGTGATCCCAGCTGTCTATAGGCATTTTCTCTCCGTTTACACTATATAAATAGACAAACGTTGCACCAGAAGGCGTCGCGGAAAGCTTCAAAGAACCAATGTCGTACGTCGTATATTCTACGTACTTCTCCCAAGCAGAACCGTTCCATACCATCTTACTTTCTTCGATAACGTATTTTACCGCGTGTTTCTCGTTCTTAAACGTACCGCAAATACTAATGACGTCGTTTGTTTGCACGCCTGCAAGCCCAAACCACAAGCCGCCGTCCGTACTCTTTATTTCAAAAGAAGCTACTTCTTCGCCGTTAATTTTTACACCGTAACCGCTATCTAATACAAACGGAGCTTCCCAATCTTGTACGGGCAACGTACCAAGCTCCACCGTATACAAATGGTCAGGTCTTGCGCTCTCTGCGCCAACAGCAGAACTATTAGAGTTCGGCTCAATAACGCCAAGCTCATGCGTCGTATATTCTACAAAACCTTCCCAACCAGAACCCGTCCAAACAAATTGGCTTTCGGGGATAATATATTTAATCGCAAGGTCGGTGTTCGTAAACGTACCGCCGATGGAAACAATGTCGCCTGCCTCAACAGCCGCAAACGTTAAATATAAGCCGCCGCCGAAATCCTGTATGCCATTAGCCACGTTGCCCGTCAATGCAGCCGTTTCGCCGTTTACCTTAAAGCCTGCGCCGCTTACGTACTTAAACCAAGGCCAATCGCTTACCGTCGCGCCGCCCGTCATAGATATCCACAAAGTCGTGTTCG
>JAZQGK010000067.1:0-13808 GCA_045539975.1 Candidatus Scatosoma sp.
GTACTGCTCCGTGCTTTTCCGCCGCCTCGTCAAACTTTTCTTGCAATGCGACGAAAGGAATCCCATATTCTTCCGCAAGTTTCTTGACAACTGAGGCGTATTTTTTCACTTCACAAAATTCTTCGTAGTTTTCTTCTGTTGCAGAGCCTTTTAAAACAAACGGCTCGCAAAGAATAAATTTCACGTTGGGAAGCTGTTCTCTCGTATCTTCAATCAACATACGATATACTCTTTCAAAGCGTTTTAAGTCCACTCCGTTTTTAGCAAAAATCTCGTGCCATACGTCGTTAATACCGATAAGTACACTAATCACGTCGGGTTTATGATTCCATACGTCCACCTTAATGCGCGCATACAAATCGACAATTCTATGTCCGCCTATACCGCGATTAATAATATCATACTTCTCGGGATTTTCGTATTTTAACGTACTACCCACACTATTTACATACCCTACGCCATATCCATAGGCTTGCCCATCTGTATCACGGCTTCTCGCCATATCTGTAATGGAATCCCCAAAAAATAAGATTTTCATTTTCTCACCTCAAATGTTTTTTAATTCTTCGTCAAAATACACGTAAACACCTGCCGTCCAGCCCATCATTTCAGGAGTGTCGTATTCGGCAGATTGCCCGATACCGCCCGTTACAGCATCATACTTTTCCCAAAGTCTACCTGTCTTGACAAAGTTTTCGTCCATAGCGCGCATATACTTTTTCGCAATACGCTTTGCGTCTTCGTACAAGCCTAAACGCTTCAAAGCTTTGTACATAATGCAGGTAGCCGCAGGCCACATACAAGGGTAATCCCATTGAAAATACACGTCATCGCCACGGTAAGGCGTAACGGTAATACCGTTTTCATATTCCAAGCCTGCAATTACCTTTTTTAAGCCTTCTATATCATCGGATATCCCATAAGCATACGGATAGGCGGAAATCGCACTGACAATTTGAGAATAGCCACCGTCCACGATATTACAATCAAGATATAGCCCTGTTTCTTTGTCAAAGAAATACTTTTCAATCCGCTCTTTGCGTTTTGCAGCGTTTTCTTCAAAACGTTTATAATCGCCGTCGATCACTTTCAGCATTTCCGCCGTCTTGCACTCCATTTCATACAAGAAACAGTTCAAATCCAAATGCAAAAATGCGCTTGCATCTACCTTACTGCGACTCGTCCTAAAACGCATATTGAAATCGAGTCCACTTTCCGCAATCGCCATAATATCTTCTGCCAAAGCAAGCTGTGCCTCTTTCGTTTCACGCTTTTCAAGAACTCTATCTGAAATATAGATATAATTGAGCATTTTGAATTCTTCATCAGCATTCGTTGAGAAATTATTTAAGCCAAACTTAGTCATTCTTTGTGTTTGCCAAAAATCATACTCTTTCAAGATATATGGCATATATTTTTTGATAATTTCTATATCGCCCTTATGCGCGTAATAATCGTACACCGCGCTACAAAACAAAGGCGGTTGCGATCGGTCTGTAAGCGTATTTGCGTTCGGAACATACCCAAGCGTATCAATAAAATACGCCATATTATCAAGGTTGTTTTCTACTTGTTCATCATGTCCGTCTTTCATCAAACCAAGATTTGTAAAATACACATCCCAGTAATACAAGTCGGTGTACATACCGCCGATTGACGGTGAAACGTAAGGCTTAGGCACAACAAAATCCCCACGCATTTCCGACGGAGCATGAAAGGTTTTTATCCAATTCCTAGCAATATATTCTCTAACTTCTTTCATCATAAAACCCCTATAAAGTTTCTTGATAGTAAAATTGAATTTTATTATTTGCGTTGCTGTTTTCCCCAACAAAAATCTCAAATTGTCCTTCGTCCGCTTTGAAGTCACCATTGCCATGGTAATAACTTAAATCCTTTTCAGTCAAAGCGAATTCCACCGTTACACACTCTCTCGCCTTGATTTTTACTCGCTTAAAGGCTTTTAATTCTTTCATCGGACGAATCACTTCCGACACTACATCGTTGATATAAAGTTGAACACTTTCTACACCATCACAATTACTTATGTTTTCGATGTCAATGCGTACTTGTAATTGCTCATTTTGAGATAATAACTCTCTATCAATTCGTAAATTTTTGTATGTAAATTGACTGTAAGAAAGCCCATAGCCGAACACGTAAGCAGGCTCGTTTTCGCCGTCCTCATATTTCGCTTGAAAACGCCAATCCGTTCGTTCTTTTTCGTATGGACGTCCTAACTTTTTCTTGGCGTAATACATAGGGATTTGCCCTTCGCTCTTAGGAATGGTTACGGCAAGCTTTCCGCTAAAATTGCACTCTCCTGAAAGAAGCTTTTCAATCGCTTCCGCTGTTTTATGTCCCAAATGCCAGCAATATACAATTGCGCCTTCGTCAAGCTCGTTGATAATCAGCGGTCTTCCGCCAAAAATCAAACTGACGATATTCTGTGTTTTGCTCTTCAAATATTGATAGCAAACAATTTCTTCTTGCGTTAAATGCAAGTTCTGCCTGCTGTGAGCTTCGCCACTTTGCTCGCTGTATTCACCGCAAGTGAAAATGATAACTTCGGCGTCCTTAATCGCATTTTTTACGTTTTCCGTGTCATAACTTTGCGAAGTGCCTACAATGGTATATCTGTTTTTCAAAAACACTTCTTGCAAAGTGCTTATCTCTTCCGTATGACTTGAATTTTGCCAACAGCCAAGCACGTCCTTGCAATCTGCATATTTGCCGATAATAGCAATTTTCTTATTCTTAGACAAGGGTAATACGCCGTTATTTTTCAAAAGTACTGCACTTTCTAACGCAAGCTGTTCCGCTAAATCCAAATGCTCTTTTGAAAAAACGCAAGACTTATTCTCTTGACTGTAGGGATTTTCAAAAAGTCCCAACACATACTTTTTCTCTAAAATGCGTAACACCGCTTCATCAATAAGCGCTTCGCTTACCTTGCCCGATAAAACAGCTTTTTCTAACGCTTGGGAATAGGAAATACCGCCAAGGTCAATGTCCACCCCTGCGAACATAGCTTTTTCACAACATTCTTCCAAGTCCTTGCAAATCCCGTAAATCAGCATTTCGTTAATCGAACTCGCATCGGAAATTACAATTCCGTCAAAGCCGAATTTATCTCGTAAAATTTCACGCAGGTATCTGTGGTTACCTGAAATGGGGATATTGTTGAGCACGTTAAAACCCGTCATAACGGAATCCGCGCCCTGCTGAATTCCTTCATTGAAGGGGGGCAGGTACGTGTTTAACATAGTATTTTCGTTTATTTCTACAACGTCGTAATCTCTACCGCCCTCGCAAGCACCGTATCCCACGTAATGCTTTAAGGTTGCCATTACGTATGCATCATCGTTTTGATAACCGCGCACGTACGCCTTTGCCATTTCGCCTGCCAAATAGGGATCTTCCCCTTGGCTTTCCGCAATTCTCCCCCAGCGAGGATCTCTTGCTATATCCACCATAGGCGCGTTAGTATATCGCACACCGCAGGCAACCGCTTCTTGAGCTGACATTTTCGCACAGGCTTCCACTAGCTTCGTATCAAAACTGCAAGCGCAGGCAAGCGGAATCGGGAAAACCGTTTCAAATCCGTGAATCATATCTGCGTTGATAAACAAAGGAATATGCAATCTTGATTCTTCCACTGCAATTTTTTGAAGCGCATCCACCGTTTTGCTCAAATCTTGCGGTTGAGCGATAATCGAACCAACCCGTCCCTCTCGTATATGATTGATGAGTCCTGGATTATCAGGCACACCTTTATCATCTACGTTACAGCCTGCATAGAGAATAAGCTGACCAATTTTTTCCGTCAACGTCATTTTTTCCACTATTTGCTTGGCTTTACCTTTATTCATGGCTTTATCCCCTTTTTACTCTAAGGAAGAGGTAACATCTTGTTCAAATTGACTTGCCGTATATCCTTGCTCGCTATCGTGAACATTGCGCATATAAATAGCAATCACTTTATTGTCGGGGTCAACCCAAAAATACGTACCATAGGCACCAGCCCAACCATAGCAATTTTTTACGAGTGTCCCATACGTTTCGTCCGTGATAACACGAATGCCCAACCCCCATACCTGCGGAGGGGGTAATACCTCTTTTGTAAGCTGCGGAGTTGCCATTTTACGTACAGTTTCGGATTTCAATATGCGAACACCATTATGTTCGCCTTCATTTAATAGCATTTTTGCAAATGCAAAATAATCATCCATTGTGCTTGTTAGACCTGCCGAACCCGCAAAGTAGGTCAATGGAAAATGCTCAAACACGCGTGTTTTATCCAATGGTTTGCTGATACATTTTCCGTCTTTTTCATCCGCAAAACGCACCATTCTATCCCACTGCTCTTCCGTAGGCACGAAAGTCGTATCGCGCATACCTAACTTATCGAAGATTTCTTCTTTCAAGAATATATCGTAAGATTTCCCGCTAACAATCTCAATAATTCTTGATAAAATATCCAAACCAAGAAACGGACTGTAATTGCTTGACGTTTTCGGTTCAAATTCCAAACGGCATTTTGCGTAATGCGGCATAGCCATTTCAAGCGTAGCTCGCTCTTCTACAGGTATTGCCAAAAAATCCTTCGCGCCTATATCCCCCGAACCTATCCCGCTAGAATGGGTTAAAAGCTCTTTAATCGTAACGGCTGTTTTAACCTCTATTTCTTCTACGACCGCATCGTTTTCAATTTTACCAATAAATAGTTTGAAAAAATCGGGAAGATATTTGGAAATAGGATCTTCCAAAGAAAGCAAGCCCCTATCCACCAAAATCATAGCCGCCACGGCTGTAATCGGCTTTGACATAGACGCCAAACGAAAGATAGCGTCATTTTTTAATTTTTTATTACCCGAAATATCAGAACAACCGAATTCTTCTCGATAAAAACCACAGTTTTCTTGATACACTAAAATCGAAGCGCAAGGAAGGACTTTTTGTCCTATTACCGTGGATACGTGCGTGCGGATATTCTCTTGTACTTTTTCGAAATTCAGTTTTCTCATTACATATAATCCCCTAACAGCGTTTGCAAAATCACTTGCGCATAAATACGAACGCAAAAATCGGTGGGATGATTTACGCTGTTAGCAAGCCAATCGCGAATGGGTTTGCCCGTCTTTTCCATATCGAATATTACGGAAGTGACCATTGCAACGCTTGTATTTTGATAGCTTTGCTGAATTTTCAATAAAGAACTCTCAAAAATTTCTTGGTTCTTTCTCCAACCCTTGCATTGACGATTTGGAAGCATAGGCGCAACCAATAAAACATTCCCGTTAGGATTTTCTGCCAAATACTTATCCATCATTTCTTTAGTGGATTTTATGTAGTCTTCTTCGGCTGTATATGTATCATTCATCCCAAACGCTAAAACAAGTAAATCCGTATCCTTGCAATGCGGCAGTACCTTTTCGTCAAAAGCGTCTTGACCGTTCTTTACCGTCCATCCGCCGACAGCCTCGTTTTCAACCGCAATTTCAGCACTGAATTTATCCGCCAAATAATTCGATACCAAGCGATACCAAGGGGGCAGGTATGGATTGAGCATACCTCCATACTCCGTCCCCGATGCATTACAACCTACCGTGATGGAGTCGCCGTAAAACATTATTTTTGCTTTTTTATTGCTTTGTAACGCTCCCGCAAAACCTTTTGATTTTTCATCTTGTTTTGGGATAAAGCCTTGCCACTTTTCTTCCGTTTGATAGCTTACGGCAAGATAATGACGAACGCCGTCCACCCCTTCCGAGTGGAAAATATATCTATCTTCATCAAAAGAGAACTCTATTTTTTCAGGATCCGCCAATAACATAACGGGCGGATTATAGGTCTTTGCAAAATACTCGTCCGTATTCCAAAAAGGCAATTCTCCGCCTTTTAAGCGTTTTATGCCCTTTTGTGTAACCACGTAATCCTTGCCTTCTTGATACGTCTTTTCAAGATGAATATCCCGCACGCAAACCGAACCGATTACGGGCGCAAAAAGAAACCGAATTTCTCCTTCTTCACCGATAATAACCCCCGTTTCGTCGTATATAATTTTGGTATCCCAAATAGGTTGTAAATATCTTTCCATTTTGCTCCTTTATACAACAAGCCTCAACCATAGATTGAGGCTTTTTCTTTGTCATTTTTTCGCAAACTTATAAAGCGGATCAACGTTATAATCTTCTCCGTTGATATATTTTGCAAGGGTGATCGCCACGGGCTTCGGCTCGCCCGGGTGTTCTTCGGCATAAATATTATACGTTAAGCCAAAATTATCCTCACCTATGCATTCTTTTTTATTCGCCAAAGTACACAATCTAAAAAGAAACATTCTCTTAACAAAAGTTAACTCTTTTTCGACAGCATCAAATACTTTTAAAAACCGACCGCCGATCAATTCTTTTTCTGTTTCTTTGGCAAAATCCGACCAGCCTAATTCCGTATACCACACGGGCATATCCCCTACTCCAAACGATTGCATGACACCGTGCAATCGCTTTTGACCTTGCAGCCAGTCCTCATCAATTTCACCCGTCTTCAAAGAGTATGGATGGAAATTCATAATTTCAAAGAAGTCCGCTTGCTTATCCGACTTCACTTCACAAATCGAAGGATATTGCCCCGATTGAAGCTCGGAAAACGCTTTCGTCAAATACATGGGTGCGTCATCCGTATTCCAAAAACCAGGGAACAGCACTTTTGCATCCGCATTATACTTCTTAACGCCTGCGTTCGTGAAATAGGACAAGTCTAAAACGATTTTTACAATTTCTTCTTGCGAATATATGTAGGGTGCGTTTTCTTCCTTGGCCTTTCCATACGTAAAACCTATGCGATGCAAGAACTCCCCGCTTGCTCCATCCGGCTCGTTCGTCGGCTCGAAATAGCAAATTTCAGGAAAACGCTGTACAATTAATTCATACAGCTTTTTTTGTACGTTTAAAAAACGAAGATACTTTTCCTTTTCCGTCACGGGATCAGGAACTACCCAGCCGTCCTTGCATTCAAAATCTTCTGGATACAAAAACGACCAAGAAAGCAAACAAAAATCTTTTACGCCTTTTTCTTTTAATGCGTTTAAGTACGCGTGCAGTCTTTCCGCGCGTTCTTCGATAATCGTTACGTTATCATTTTTATCGCAATAGGCAAATTCATGAAAACGCAGCCATACTCGAACAATAGACGCCCTAAATTCCCCTGCAAAATGCGCTATTATTTCATTTTTTAAGCCTTTATCCACATTATCGTTCAGCTCGCAGGATACCTCGCAAAGCCCTATTTGGGGATGTGCTTCTCTAACCATTTCTAAAACTCCTTTCAATAAATGTCCCTTTCGCAAATAAAAACCAATGTTTTATACTATTTCTGCAGAAAAACATCCATTATACATTTATTATACCACAATTTCTCAACAAAAAGCAAGTTTTTACAAACTTTTTACCTCAATAAGCGCGCTCGAATACAAAATGTAGGCCTTCCGATACCCAAAAGGCGTACCATCGCATCGCTCTATTCTTCTTTTTTCAATACCATCACCGAAAACGGACTAAATTCGGTCGTGCCGCTATGTATTTCGTCCGTCAAGATATCCCGATACCTTCCTTGCAATTCAAGTGTTCCTTGCTCGTTTTCCAGTTCAATCGCGATAATCGCATCATCGCGAGCAATTAACTCGACGTTGCCGCTCGCTTTTAAAATAGGCACACACCCCGTCAGCCGTACCAAGTCTTCCCCGCTAATCACAGAGCCTACAATAATAATCTTGCCCTTGCCGATCTGCTTTTGCGCAATCACGGACAAGCCCTTAACGTAGGACGTAGTATAGTCTGCAAGACTCTCCGCGCCCTGCAAAGTATAACCGTCGAAGCATTGTTCAATACTCAGCGGCTCGCCATCTGCCCAAACAGCTTTAATTTCTTCCGTGTGCATCGGAATTTGCGTTTCCGCATACACCCCAGCAAAATCTTCTAAAAAACTATAAGGCGCATGCGTGTACCTGGTCGCATTATCTTTTAAAATATCACTCATCGGCCCGACGATCCACGTACCGCCGTTTTGTACAAACTCTATCATCCTCTCTTTCAAGCCGTTTTCATCCACACAGGAAAGAAAGGGCGATATTACGGTCTTATAGCCAGTTAAACTATGATTCGTATCAATCAAATCCACGTTATAATGTCGGAATGCTTTATGATAACGAGTGTAAAAAAGCTCAAGATAGTTCAAATTTTTAATCGGTTGCACAAATTTGAAATTCAACCATGAGGTCGTGGAAAAATGCATTGCTATTTCCGATTTCACTCGGCTTTCCGTCAGCAATTCCCCGCACTTTTCAAAATCGTCCACCGCTTTTTTGATTTCGTGCGCATTATAGGCAAATCGCCCGGATGCGGACAAAACCGCACCGTGATACAATTCCTGCCCGGCAAAATGCTCACGCCAGTGCCAGTACATATTTGTTTCCGCGCCCTTAGCAACCGCCAACCAAGTATTGACATAACAGTTGTTTTGCGGCCTAAAGCCAAATTCAGGATAATGCGCCCCGTTCCAACCCACCTGCGTTTCCACTACCCAAAACGGTTTATCTTTGATACCACGAAGATAATCGTACCATATAGACGGATGTTCCAAAAAAGAGCTTTGTTCGTAATGATTGAACATCACAACGTCCGTGTTTTCATTCGTTTCGTGATAGTTTTGGTCGAGTATCGGCATCATATCCGTACCGATAGGAAGAGAAGAATATTTCTTAATCGCTTTAATTTCTTCGTTGATGAAATCCGCATTGTTTCGACTGTGGAAGCTTACCCATTCAAGACTGAGCGAGGGATGATTCCAAGTATCGCTGCGCGGCGGTATCACGTCCTCGAAGCTGCGATAGCTTAAAGTCCAACGGTTGCTGCCCCAAGAGTCGTTCAGCGCTTCCACCGTCTTATATTTATCCTTTAAAAACGCACCAAAAGCCTTTCTGCAATAGCCGCAAAAACAGCTTTCATTGGGAGAAATTTCGTTGTTGACCTGCCATGCGACGAGCGCGGGGTGATCCGACAGCGCCTCCGCAATTTTACGAGAGATGAGTGCTACTTTTTCACGGTAAACAGGGCTCGATTTGCAATAATTATTTCTTGCTCCAAACTGTTTTCTTTGCCCGTTATCCTTCGTAGCAAGTGTTTCCTCGTATTTATCCGTCAGCCATTTCGGCGGAGTCGGAGAAGGCGTGCAAAAAACAACCGCAATCTTTGCTTCATACAATTTATCCATGACGCGGCGAAAAAAGGAAAAATCAAATTTCCCTTCTTCTTTTTCCATTGTTCCCCATGCAAATTCGCCCATACGAACAACTGTTATCCCGAGTTTTTTCATCTTCAAGATGTCGTCATTGATAACTTGATCATCGCATAACACTTCGGGATAATACGCCGCACCGACTTTTATTCCTCGCTGAAAACGTACGCTTGAAGCCTCCATAGCACTCTCCTAATCATCCTTGCACCGCCACCACCGCAAACGATAATGGCGGTACTAGGTCTACATCTATTAGTTAAAATCGTCGCCGCACAAGGTCTTCAAAATTACCTGCGCGTAAATTCTTACACCAAAATCGTTCGGGTGGTTAATATTGTTGCCAAGGTAGTCTCTCGACAGCTTACCAGAAACACTCAACAGCTCACTGAATATCGTAAATACTCTTGCAAGCGAAATATTTTTCGCCCTGTATTCGTTGCTATTCTTGACGCTATTCAAAGCGTTTTCCCATTTAGACTGGTTACCCGATACCATGGACGACTGCGTATTCGGCTGCATGGGAGAAACGAGCAATACGCTTCCGTTCGGATTCGCCGCGTAGTAAGCATTGATCATTTGTTTTATGGAAGCAATATAGTCTGCTTCTGCCGTAGCAGGGTCATTCATACCAAATGCAATCACAAACAAGTCTACCGCCGCAAGGCTCGTCCCAGCCTCAGTCACTTTCGTAGTCAAATTCTCTGCGCCCTGTCCTGTCGTCCAGCCGCCTACCGCAGCGTTATATTTGCTAATCGTCGCCGCGTACGTCTTTTCAAGCGAGCTTACGACCAAATCAGTCCAAGCAGGCAAGAAAGGATTTCTCATCTCGCCGTAAGGCGTACCCGAGGCATTACAGCCGACAGTAATCGAGTCGCCATAGAACAAAACTGTGGCTGCTTTATCTGTCTTAAGTTTCTCAATGAACGATTCCGCCTTCGTGTCACCGCTAATCGTCGTACCCGTCCACGCTTCCGTCTTGCTGTAAGTGAACGTTACGTGATGCGAGCTGCCCTCATACGCTTCGTTATAGTACATGTATCTCGCGCCACTAAACGAATAGCCGTCTTCCGTCTTTCCGTTCTTCAAGGTAACCTGCCAGCCTTGTTCTTTCCCGTTATAAACCGCGGGCGAAGTCATATAATATTCATCGAAAGGCATATACGGAAGGTTACCACCTGCCACTCTCGTCACCTTATTGCCCGAAATCGTGTAATCAAGGCCATAGGTATAGGTAACGCCAAGCGTGATATCTCTTACTACTACGTCTTTCGGATCGGTTGGTGTAAACATCAACGTTACCGAGCCTGTTTCGCCCACGAAAAGCCCCGTTTCGTCGTAAATCTTATTCGTATCCCAAATAGGTGCTAAATATGCATCAGTTACCACGGACGAGCCGTCGTAAGTTTCCACCAAAGGAATTACGTCTTTGTTTTCCATATCCGATTTGATAAGGCATTCCGTTCTAATCGTAAACGCCCCGCCATCGGCCGTCAACATAATCAACGTCCCACCGAGTTTACTATCGTCATAGTCGCCGTAAACACCAGTCTTCGTACCATAGGTATAATGGATTCCGTTCACGATCGTCGTCGCATTGCTTTCGGGATTATTGCCCATAAACACGCCGTCAATATTCGCCGTCGCAAAATCGGATGTAAAGTTCGTCCCTACGTCTTGTCCCAAGAACGCAAAGGCGGGCAACATGCCGTAAGCGACTTCAATCCCTGCCGCTACACCCTTCATCCAGTTCACTTGTGCATCGACAATCCCTGCGCTACCGTTGAACATATAGATAATTCTTCTCAGTACGCCATTGTCGGTGATACCGATCGTATAATCGCCGTTCCCCGTCGCCGTACCTGCTTTGAACAAGCAGTTTTGCGACAAGATAAGCTGTTCGCGTTGCCACGAAGCACCCATTGCGCTCTCGTTATCCATTTCACCGAAAACAGGCGCCCAAGGAATATCCAAGGAATCCATAAATTCGATAATTCTCAGCCACATCGTACCGTTGTCATCAAAACTGCCGTTTACGATATCGCCCGTAAGAATAATCAAATCGGGATTTTCGTGTTCCACAAGTTCCGTGATATAGTTGAAACAGTTCGCGTATACGTTTTTACGCGCATACGCCGCCTTTTGCGACGAAGAAAGCGCGTTCGACGTTCTCATTTGCGAAGAATCCGTCAATTCCGTATCGGTGATTTGAAGTATTTTTACCCCTTGATTCGAGGGTACTTCCAACGTGAAATCTACCAACTCCGAGGCATCCGCAACAGGCGAAAGCTTAAACGTGAGCGTCGAATTTTCCGCCGTAGCATTCAAATTGTAATCGGTTACGTAATACAACACGCCGCCCACTTCCAAAGTGCTCGTTCTCGTGCTGACTCTCTTCTTATCGCCAAACATAACGGATTTGATTTCCGCATTGCCCGTTACGGTGTACGTGCCCGTTTGCGCATTGTACGATATCGAATAAGGGGAAGTATATCCCTCGACTTCCATAACGCTGGAAATCTTCGCTTCGTCCGCAATATAGACTACGCCGTCAAGATAGCTCTTTAACGCGGATTTCGCCGTCGTGCCATTATCATAATCATTGTATGCTTTGCTTGCAACGTAATAAATACTTCTCGTGTATTTATCCAAATTGTATCCGCCGAATACCGTATACACGTTTTCGCCGTCCGTAATCTTGATATAGCCGATACCAAAGAAGTCCGTACTGTAATTGTTGGGTTGAAGCTTGACAAGCGAACCGTAATAGAGATAATAGCCGTCCGTATCAACCGTTTCCTTGTTTGCAAAACCGTTGTTGATAATTTGGACGTAATCAGTTCCGTCAATCTTTGCGCCGTCCGCAAAATAACTTCTGAAATCTGCGTCTACCAGCAAGGAACGAGGCATAATATACGTGCCGAGCTCTACGTTCGATTCCCCGTAAAGAGCCACGAGTTTGTCATAGTCCGCTTTATTAATTTTTGTTTCAAAACGAATCCCCGTAGGAGTCTTTACACGGATAGACGCACCTTCGGTAGTGCTAAACCCTACCGTTTGCACCGTAATATGTGTATCCGTCAATGCCTTAAACGTCGTTCCGGCAGGATAGGTAACCCCTCTTACCGTGAAGCTGATTGCCTTACCGGGAATAGAGTTTTCTGCCAAGTAATTTTCAAAATATTCGTCGTCGATTACAACAGGAACGTCGTTTTGCGAATATATGACGTGCGTTTCGCCGTTAATTTCAATATCCACGGTAAACGCTTGACACCAAATGCCGTCAACGAGCTTGAACACGAGCTTCGGCAAGTAGTTCCCCGCAAACGGAGTGCCTTCGGGAATCGTCAAAATCGAACCTTCTGCAACATTCGGGATATCCACGCGCAGCCAGTACATATTCTCCCACGTGTAGATATTTGCCCCAGGAACTTCAGTCAGTTTCGTGCCGTTCAATTCGATATAATAACCCGTGCTAGAAAGGTAAGAATTCGTCGTCGTGGGCTTATTTACGAAGTTTGTAAACTCAAACAAAGTCATTCCGTCGTTGTTGTTCCAGGTACCAAAACCTGAATATACACAATCGGGAGTCCCCAACTCGGGAATGTTCACAACGATTTCATAATCGGCGGGGATGGTTTCCGTCCATTTCCCGTCCACCAAATACAAGGTTACGCCGCCGAGCGTAAAGGTTTCATTGTTTTCATTTGTTACCGTCGCACCGTCTTCAATGACGAGCGTGGGATATTTATAGCCGTTATAGCCAGCCACGCATTTGTCCTGACCAAGCCAGAACAAAAGCTTTTCGCCACCCCAAAACGCAGGTTTCGTAGCCTCACCGTTTAAGGTGATACCGCTAAAACTGGTCGCCATGACTTGCGCATTCGCCGCCGCGAAGCCTACCGTATCATATACCAAATCCAAGCCGTACGCCTTCAACGTTTCGTTGAAAGTGTGATTCATGGCACCGATAGATACGTAGTTAGGGGTATAGTTTATCTCAACTTCTTGCACCCATGCGCCGTTTGTATACACAAACTTCAACGCAGGCAAATAGTGGTTCATAAACGGCGTGCCTTCTTCAATTTCAAGGGTTGCACCCTCCACCAAATCTGCCTCAGGAACTGCGAAGTAGAAATGGTTAGCACCGTGCGCGTAGGAAATAGAGTACTTCTTGGCATTTGCATTGTTTGCATCCGCATACAAGTCCGCAAACGTTTTGCCGTTGTATTTTACCATCAACGACGTGCGGTTTAACTTTGCCGCAAGGTTGGTTGCATCCGTGGCTGCACCAAGCGTCACGTCAAAGTTCAAAATCGTGTTACCTGCACCATTACTTAACAAGTTGTTCCAACCAGATGCAAAGCCTGTGTAATTCGCCGTAGGTGCCTGCAAAGCCGTCGTTACCCAACGCCCGTTTACTTTGTAGAGGGTAAGCGCGGGGATTTCCACCTCACCGCCAAATCTACCGCCTTCCGCGATTTCGATCACGTCGTAGTTAGTCAAGCCTGTCA
>JAZQGK010000068.1:0-18100 GCA_045539975.1 Candidatus Scatosoma sp.
GGAGGTAGCTTGATATGCCGATGAACGAAGAACCTAAATGGTATATTCTGCATACCTATTCCGGATATGAAGCAATGGTAAAGGACAGCTTGGAAAAGTTGATTGAAAACAACAATCTGGGCGACTATATCGTTGATTTGAAAATCCCCATGGAGCAGGTCATTGAAGAAAAGAACGGCAAGAAGAAGGTAGTGGAAAGAAAGCTCCTTCCTTGCTACGTCTTTATCAAAATGATTTATACGAATCAGATCTGGTATTACGTCACGAGTACTCGCGGCGTAACGGGTTTCTGTGGGCCTCAGGGCAGACCTATTCCCATGAAACCGGACGAAATTCGTAAAATGCGCTTAGAACCCTTGCCCGTAACGACGGATTTCGTCGTAGGGGATACCGTATCCATCGAGGACGGTCCTTTGAAGGGTTTTGTAGGTCAGGTAAAGGAAATCAACCAGACGGCGCAAAAAGCGAAAATTTCCACCGTTATGTTCGGCAGAAATACGGACGTGGAAGTGGAATTCGGTCAGATCGAAAAAGTGGACGGCCCCATTACCGAAACGGCCGAAAAGACGGAAGACTAATCCGTCGCATACCGCGCAACAGCGCGGTTTCATCACGTTAATTATGTGGGAGAGACGTCAAATACTTTTCAAGGCGTCTTGTAATAACCACAAAGGAGATAATTTTTTATGGCAAAGAAGATTACAGCAGTCGTAAAATTGCAACTTCCCGCTGGTAAAGCTACTCCGGCTCCTCCCGTAGGTTCCACCCTTGGTCCCTTCGGTATCAACTTGCCCGGCTTTACGAAGGAATTCAACGCAAAAACGGCAGACAAACCCGGTCTCATCATCCCCGTTGTTGTAACGATCTATCAAGACCGTTCCTTCACGTTCATCTTGAAGACCCCTCCCGCTCCCGTTCTTATCAAGAAAGCTCTTGGTTTGGACACGGCAAGCGCAAAACCCAACTCCGTAAAAGTTGGTAAGCTCACGAAAGCACAGGTAGAAGAAATCGCTAAGACGAAGATGCCTGACTTGAACTGCACGAGCTTGGAAAGCGCAATGAGCATGGTTGCAGGTACCGCTCGCAGCATGGGCGTTACCGTCGAAGAATAATGCAGGGAGGTCTGGAATATGAAACACGGTAAGAAATATCAGGACAGCGTAAAAGCATTTGATTTGACGAAGCAGTACGAAGCTACGGAAGCTATGTCCGTATTGCTTGACACTGCAAAAGCTAAGTTCGACGAAACGATTGAATTGCACGTACGTTTGGGTGTTGACCCTCGTCAGGCAGATCAACAGGTTCGTGGCGTACTCGTTCTTCCCAACGGTACTGGTAAAACCAAGAGAGTTTTGGTTATCGCTAAGGGCGCAAAAGCAGACGCAGCAGCGGCAGCAGGCGCAGACTTCGTAGGTGCAGAAGACCTCATCGCGAAGATCCAGAACGATTACTGGTTCGATTTCGACGTAATGATCACCACCCCCGACATGATGGGTATGGTAGGTCGTATCGGTCGTATCCTCGGTCCCAAAGGCTTGATGCCTAACCCTAAGTCCGGTACGGTTACGATGGACGTTGAAAAAGCTATCGCAGAAGTTAAAGCTGGTAAAGTTGAATACAGACTTGACAAAACGGCTATTATTCACTGCCCTATCGGCAAGAAGAGCTTCGGCGCTGAAAAGCTTATGGAAAACTACACCGCACTTATGGACGCAATCGTAAAAGCGAAACCCGCTTCCGCAAAAGGTACGTATCTTAAGAGCGTTACCCTTGCATCTACGATGGGCCCTGGCGTAAAAGTTGTTCCCAAGATGTAACAAAAACAAGAAAGGCAGTCGAAATCGGCTGCCTTTTTTCTATGCGTATAGGCGAATTTAAAAAAGAAAAACCGCCCAAGGGTCAAAACGAGGACGGTTAAGAGTCAAGGGGGTGCGCCTGCCACCCCTCGGCTCTCTTATTTTAGCAGGTGAAGAAAAAAAGTCAATAAATTTTTAAAAAAATTTCAAAAAAGTAAAAAAATCGTGAAAACATAGTAAAAAATGATTGACTGGTTTTGACGAAGATGGTATAATAGCATAGTAAAAATCGACCGCAGACAGCGAGTACCGAAAGGTATGATGGGAACCCGCTCGCCTAGGTGACAGGAAATAGCTACTGATAAAGAGTAATTACGTCCTTACGCCGCGCGGTGTAAGGAATTTTTTTATGTCAGGCGGTTGACGCTTAAAGGAGGTAACTATGTCGGCGAATGTTGAAGCTAAAAAACTTATTGTAGAAGAAATCAAAGCGAAAATTTCTGAAAGCAAGTCTATCGTTTTTGCAGATTACAACAAGCTTACCGTTTTGGAAGTAACCGAACTTAGAAGAAAGTTCAAAGAAGCAAACTGCGAATACAAAGTATATAAGAACACGCTTGTAAGAAAGGCGCTTAACGAACTCGGAATCACGGATTTCGACGCAGACTTGAACGGTACAACCGCGACGGTATTCTGCGCAGACGAAACGAGTGGTGCGGCTGTTTTCGCAAAGGAAACGAAAGCAAACCCCGCATTGGTAGAAAAGATCATTCCCAAGTGCGCGTACGTGGAAAACAAGTATCTTGACAAAGAAGGCGTAAAAGCTCTTTCGGCTATTCCTTCCAAGGAAACCCTTATTGCAAAGATGCTCGGCTGCTTCCAGTCCTCGCTCTCCAAATTTGTTGGTGTATTGGATCAGATCGCAAAAGCAAAAGAAAGCAACTAATTTCCTAACTTATTAAAAAAAATCATTATTAAAAAAATCGGAGGATTAAAAAATCATGGATGTACAGAAACTCATTGAAGAAGTAAAAGCTATGACCGTTCTTGAATTGAACGAACTTGTAAAAGCATTGGAAGAAGAATTTGGCGTAAGCGCAGCAGTAGCAGCAGCTCCCGCAGCAGCAGGCGCAGCAGAAGCAGCTCCCGCAGCAGAAGAAAAGACGGAATTCGACGTTGTTCTTAAAGATATCGGCGCTAACAAGATCGCTGTTATCAAAGTTGTTAAGGAAGCTACCGGTCTTGGTCTTGCTGACGCTAAGAAAGCAGTTGAAGCTATGGGCGTTATCAAAGAAAACGTTCCCAAGGCAGACGCTGAAGCTTTGGTTGCAAAACTTAAAGAACAGGGCGCTACGGCAGAACTTAAATAAGTTTTTACGAAAAGCAAACAAAAACGGCTTACCGCAAGGCAAGCCGTTTTTTCGTGTTATAATTTTCAATCCGCAAGAGGTCTTGGCATATAATCGTAGATATATGCGCCGCTTTCGGGCACAACCAAGCTCGGGTTGTATGCATAATACAGAGTGACACCGTCCTCATAAGCGGTAAATTCTTGTTTGGAAACGCCGTTTTCCGTCTTCGTTATACAGTAATTTCGATAAGCGGGCAAAGAAATTTTTACCGTCGCGGTCGGGTCAGCGTGCTCAAAAGTAACGTTTTCCCCGTCGATTTTTACAATAATTTCGTAAATATCCGCATATTTTATCTCTACACCCATAATTTCCCCTTCGATAACCATGGTAGCAGGGCGTGTGTCTTGAGAAACAGCCTCGCCATAGTGGGTGATTTGCAGAGCATCGCCGCCGATTAAGCTGTCAAAATCCACGCTATAAGCGGTAGTAAATTCGGATACGCTCAGGGGAACCCATACGTTTTCTGTATTTTTGTAAGTGATAACGTTCGCACCGCCGATAAGTTTATGCCACTCGTCATCATTTTCGCCCAAAAAAGTATTGGTTACGGCAACGGTAGATTGATTGGGCTGCGTGTTGTCGCCCGAACTGTTATCTGCGGAGTTACCGCCGCAGCCTGCAAACAGAAATAGAACGGAAAGCAGTGTTAAAAGATATTTTTTCATTGTTGCCTCCTGATGTTATTTTGATTTCAAGGCTATTATAACACGGAAAAAAAATTTGTCAATACCTTTTGTCGGTTTTTTTAAGGTGAAAATGTCATGGCAGGGCTGGTTTTGTAACGGATATAGGGTAAAAGGGTGTGGAAACGCGTCGTTTTTTGGACTTTTGTGTAAAAGGGATAAAATTCCTAAAAAAGTTCTTAAAAGCGCTTGACGGAATACAAAATAAAAGGTAAAATATTATAGTAAAGCATTCTATGCAAAAAACGGAGACGATAATTTATGTTGAAAAAGATGATGAAAAAAATAATCAGCGGTACGTTGGCTTTGGCGAGCGTTATGGCTTGCGCAGGTACTTTTACCGCTTGTGAAACGGCTCACCCCGAATTTACGATGAAAATTTCCTTCAACGGCGAAACGTACGAGATGGATTATTATCTGTACAGAAAGGTTGCGCCTGCAACGACGGAACATTTCATTTGGCTTGTGGATAGCGGCTATTATAACGGGCTTTGCGTGCACGATTATAATACGACGTCCAACCGCATGTACACCGGTGGATACGTGGCAACTGATTTGGAAGGCGACACGGACGGTTTGTTGCCTCGCAACTATTACGAATTTGTAGAAAAGCATAAGGATTTGGCGTCTTTCCCTCACTCGGTATGGTCGGATTCTAAACAGCAGAATTCTTTGTACACGCTCCGCGGTGAGTTCAAATCCAACTCTTTCGAGGTAGAAAGCGGCGCTTTGAAACCCGAATTTGGTTCGTTGACGATGTACTATCATTCCAACCAGGCTACGGACGACGTTTACGTAGAATACGAATCCCGCGACGGCGTAGCTACCAGACAGTACAAATACAACAGCGCAACTTCGTTGTTCTATATCGCACTCAGCTCTTCCGCGACGGTAAATTCCGATTTCTGCACGTTCGCGCTTTTGCAGAGCGGCAGCAAGGATGATTTGGAAGATTTGTTGGAAGCAATCGACGCGTATATCGATAGCAACTACGGCGAAAACAGCGAAGATAGCTTCACTGAATCGCACTCGGTAATCGTCGGCGAAAACGACAAGCTTTTGGAGGACTATGAAACGGTAGTAAGCTATTCCGTGCCTCAGTCGAAAATCGTGATTGAAAGCATTAAAATGACGAAATATTAATCTTCATAAGATAAAATGAGACAAAAAAAGAACTCCTTTACCGCAAACGGGTAGAGGAGTTCTTTGTTTTTGCGTGATAGATTACGCATTCGCTTTCAACCAAGCGTCTTTCTTTTCTGCGCTCATTCTGGTGATATCTTCTTTCGCGTGCTTGCTGGTTGCCCCGCCGTTTACGTAGAGGAAGAAGTGACCGCTTTCCGTCTGGTACAAGCTTTCTTCCCAACCGTCGGGAGAGCCGAAGAAACCGTAGGTTACTTTTTTAATGAGCGTAGAGGTTTCCGTATCGTACACCTTTTTGCAAATAACTTTCTGCATGATTCATATTCTCCTTTTTTAGATTTTTTACAGAAAATATTTTATAACAAAAAAGCGCGTTTGTCAACGGAATAAGCCCGTTTTTGCATGGTAAATTATGTCGTAATATCCGAAATTTTCCCGTTTTTGAGGGTGATGGTATAATATACCGCTTCAAACAGATTTTCTTTGCGTTTTTTAATGAGCGCGCAACATGCCCAATCCTTGGTTGGGAGCACCGACACAAACTCCCCGAAAAACGCAGGCAAGTCCTTTGCGCTGGCTTTTAAATCCTCGGAAAGCAGCTCTGCAACGTCCGCGCCGAGTAAAATACTTTCGAAAAAGGCATAGGGGAGCAATTCTTCTTGGATATCGCTGGTTTCGGCAGACGGATTTTTTCTCGTCTGCGTCAAGGTGCACCGGGTTTGGGTGCAGCTTTGCGCGGTGAGCGAATAAACGCAATCGGCGGTTCTGCCAAGGCTTTCTAAAAGGGGGATTTTGACGGAAAGTTCATCCTCTTGAACGGAGTAGGATAAGACTTTTTCGAGGAAGACCTGTTTCCCCGTTTTTGTGTAAATTGCAAGTTCTTGCGGGCTTTTTAAAAAGAGGAAATCCTTGTGAAAAAAGAGCTCGGTTTTCAAAAAGGAAGGGGGCAGGGTCGAGATGAAGAAGTCGGTTGCCGTTTGCACGGAGAGGTGTATTTTGCCTTGGGAAAAGACGGTGGCGCGGCAATCGTCCTGCGTGATTTGCGCGATGGGGCGCAGGGTAAAATCGTTGGGGGTGAAATCGCGCGCGTATACGGCGATACCCTCGCGCAGGATATACACTTCACAGCCTTCGGGCGGTGTTTCGCGAAGGGATTCGGTCAGAAAAAAAGCGATAGGCAGGGCGTTTTCGGGGATAAATTCCACCAAGATATTGTCGGAGAGGGTGACGTTGGCGAAGCGTTCGAAGGTATCGACTGCACCGAAATACACGCCGCCTAATTTTAAAGCGCAGGGCTGGGAAGATAAAAAATAAATTCTCATAAAATATTTTATGATTTTCGGGTGAAAAAAAGTATAAAAGTGCAAAAATAAGGTAATAATCAATTCGCAAAATCCAAATCGGAGGGAATTTTATGAATAAAATCAATGGTTACACGGAAGAAGAAGCGAAAAATTTAGTAGAGTATATCAAAGAGGGCAAACGCAAGGGAAAAACGCTTACTTATCTATTCGAAACCTACGGCTTGAAACACGGCAGGGCGAAAGGCAGTGTGCGAAATTATTATTATGCGCTCATGAAAAATGAAAAGGGGGACGAACGCATCGTGCGGATGTTGGACGGTTCGCACCTCTCTGTGGAAAAAATTAAGGAGTTCACCGAAGAGGAAACGGACGCGGCGATCCGCAGCATTCTCGCGGAAAAGAGCAAGGGAATGTCCGTTCGCCGTGCGATTTTTAACCTTTCGGGCGGTGACGATAAACTGATGCTGCGTTTGCAAAACAAGTACCGCAACACCTTAAAAAAACAGCCGGAGCGTATTGCGGAAATTGCAACGGAGCTGGGCTTTGGAGAAGAGGCGACGCGCGCTTTGCAGGGAAAGAACGGCGCGGTAAAGGGCAAAGTGCTTGCGGATAAAGAATTCTTGCGTCGGCGTTTGGAAAATGAAATCAATGCCTTATACGACCGTTTGGCACAAGCTTTGAAGGCGGAAAACGAGCGTTTGCGCGCAGAAAATGCCGCTTTGAAAGCAGAGAAACAAAGCTGGCAAGACAAAGACGCATAAAAGGCAAAAAAAATAAAAAAGGACCTACCGTGTACGAGTTCACGGTAGGTTTTTTCGGTTAATTTTTTATTGCGTAACAGTTTTTTTGGCTTTCTTTACGGCTTTTTCTGCTTTTTTAGCGGCTTGCGAAACGTTTTCTTTGATTTCGTCCGTCATCGTATCTACCGCGGTGATTTTTTCGTCCAACATTTGGTCGAACTTAGCCTGCACTTCTTCTTGTGTTTTCTTCACAAGCGCGCGCATTTTATAATTATTAGCGATGAGTAGTGCGCCTGCCACGCTACCGATGACTACGCCGAGCGCGAATTTTTCCATACTTACCTCCTTGCGGAAATTCCGTTATTGAAAGTATGTGAAAATATCCAAAGGAATATGCAAAAGGCACAAAAAAATCACAAACGGTCAAAAAAAGCGTTGCAAATGATAGACGAAAGCGGGGTTTTGTGGTATAATGAGAATATGATAACAAAGAGAGCGATAGCCTTTGATATAGGCAACAAGAGAATAGGCGTAGCGATTTCCGATCCTTTCAACGAATACGCAATGCCTTGCGAGACGTACGTGCGCACACGCGATTTCGCGGCGGACGTGAAAGCGATTGCCAAGATCGCGCACGATAGAGGCGTTGGCGTCATCGTTTGCGGTATGCCTTTTAATTTCGACGGCACGGAGAGTATTCAAACGGTAAAAACGCGTGAGTTTATCGAACATTTGCGCGAAGCAACCGACCTTCCCATTGAGTTGGAGGACGAACGTTTTACTACCATGCAGGCTCGGGAAACACAAATTATGGGCGGCGTAAAGCTTGGGGACAGAAAAAAGACGATTGATTCCATTGCGGCGTCGTACATTCTCGAAAGCTATCTGGCTCGCGAAAAAATCAAGAACAAAAAAAGGGAGGAACCCATTATGAGCAACGAAATCAAGGACGAAATTTACGAAGAAGAAGACCGTATTTTTGAGGTAGAGGCAGAGGACGGTTCGATTGAAAAACTTTATCATATCGCTACCATCGAATACCGTAAAAATATGTACTGTATTTTCCAAAAAGCAGAACCCGAATCGGAAGAGGAAGAGGACGAAGTGATTATTTTTGCTTTGGAAGGCGAAGGGGACGACGCAGTGCTTATGCCCATCGAGGACGACCATCTTTTGGACGAAGTTTTCGCGGAATTCTGTCATCAGTACGAAGAATTTGAAGGCAGCGACGACGCGATGGAATTAGATGAAAACTAATTGTTTATCATCTTATACGGAACTTACGGAAAAATGAAACGGTTTGGCTTGACCAAACCGTTTTTTCTTTTAGGATATAATAAACAATACGTTATTTTTCTGTCGTGCTTGCGTTTTCCGTCGCGTCTACGTTATCCACGGTATCCACGGTATCCGCGGTATCCATCGCATCTATGTTCTCCGCGGTATCTGCGTTGTCCGCTGCGTCTGCGTTTTTCGCTGCTTTGCGGTTTTTGAGCGCGAAGTGGATAGCATTGACGATGGGCACGATATAAGAAAGGGAAATACAACCGAGGATAAGCACGGCATAGCGTATGATATAGGACAACCAACCGTTGTTGTCGTTGAGATAAGGAAGGTTGGGTTGGGGCGGACCTGCCACGTACATAAAATTGATATTATAGCCGGTATCGTAGCCGCTGTCGAGTAAAATGCTGTTGATATAGAAAGCAAAAAACATTAACACGACGAGGAATTTCAAACAGTTGAAATAGTCTTTAATATCAAAACGGACTTCCTTAGAACCGTACAAATACAGGGCAAAGACGACCAAAGCCACGTGATAGAGGAAATATTGCGCGGTGATAACCCACGTCCCGTTGCGCGAGGAATCGGTAGCAATTAAAATAGCGGCGATGCCGCCGAAAAGACAGCTCGGGCGCATAAAAGAGAGCAAAAATTTATTGACTTTGGGTTTGTTATACAGATAGAGGATTGCGATAAAAATAATTTGAATGGAACAAAGGTGGAAAGGCAGGTCGGTTTTGGGCAAAATTCCACCGAATTTATCCTCGTTGGCAATCGTGAAATAAAAGATTTTGACAAGCTCGGACACGATGCCTATGTAAAACATAGCTTTGCAAACGTTACGGAATTTCCATTTGCGCACGACAAAAAACAAGGCGATGCACAAAACGTAGGACAAAGCCGCGAGAATCAGATGTTTCGTTCCAAAGAGCGGATGGTTTGCCAAAAGTGTGCTAAAGGAAAGAAAAGCTTGCATACAATCGACCTCTTTTGTTAATTTTACTTTACTATTATAGCATACGGCTTTGCAAAATGCAATAGGGCAAAAGTTTTTTCAAGAAAAAAAGCAAAAAAAGCAGGAAAATATTGAAAAACCCCACCAAAAAAAGTTGCGTTCATTTGCGTGATATGGTAAAATAGAAAGGCTGAAAATTCACACTCGTTCATTGTGCGCAATCCGTGTTCGTAAATTCTTTTCATGCGAACGTAATTGCGGTCATAACGCAAGGCGAGGAGGAAAAACGGAGGTTTGAATTATGGCAGTTATTACTATGAAGCAGCTTTTAGAAGCAGGCGTTCACTTCGGTCACCAAACCAGAAAGTGGAACCCCAAAATGAAGAAGTACATCTTCGCGGCAAGAAATGATATTCACATCATCGACTTGCAACTTACCGCAAACTTGATTGAAGAAGCTTACGCTTTCGTTTGCGAAACGGTTAAAGCGGGCAAGAGCGTACTTTTCGTAGGTACGAAGAAACAGGCTCAGGACGCTATCAAAGAAGAAGCAGAAAGATGCGGTCAGTACTACGTAAACAGCCGTTGGCTTGGCGGTTGCTTGACCAACTTCAAGACGATGAGAAGCCGTGTTGAAAGATTGGAAAAGCTTGAAGCTATGGAAGCAAACGGCGATTTCGAAGTTTTGCCCAAGAAAGAAGTTATGCTTTTGAAGAAAGAAATGGGCAAATTGCAGGCTAACCTTGGCGGTATCAAAACGATGAAGGCTATGCCCGGCGTTATGTTCGTAGTAGACCCTCACAACGAAGACATCGCAATCAAAGAAGCTAAGAAACTTGGCATCAAGATCGTAGCTATCACCGATACCAACTGCGATCCCGACGAAATCGACTACGTTATCCCCGGTAACGACGACGCAATCCGCGCTATCAAGTTGATTTCTTCCGTAATCGCTAACGCGGTTATCGAAGCGAACCAGGGCGAAGAAGCGTTGGTTGCTCCCGCAGCAGTAGAAGAAGTTGCAGCTCCCGAATCCATCGAAGAAGTTGTTGCAGCAGCTGAAGAAAACGCGTAAGTTTTCGTATTTTGCGGACGGTTTCCGCAGACAATAAAATAAATACAGTAAAAGGAGATAATAATTATGGCATTCACGGCTAAAGACGTAATGGCACTTCGCGAAAAGACGGGCGCAGGCGTTATGGACTGCAAAAAGGCTTTGACGGACGCTGACGGCGACATGAGCAAAGCAGCTGACCTTTTGAGAGAAAGAGGTATTGCAAAAGCTGATAAGAAAGCTTCCCGTATCGCAGCGGAAGGTATCGTTTCCGCATATATCGACGGCAAAGTAGGCGTTCTTGTTGAAATCAACTGCGAATCCGACTTCGTTGCAAAGAACCCTCAGTTCTCCGCAATCGCTACGGAAGTTGCAAAGGTTATCGTAAAGGACAGCCCTGCTGACGTTGCAGCGCTTTTGGCTTGCAACACCGAATCCGAAGGTACGGTTGAAGAATATTTGAAGAGCAAAATTGCCGTTATCGGTGAAAAGATTGCAGTTAGAAGATTCGTTAGATATGAAACGGACGGCTTCCTTGCAAGCTATATCCACCTTGGCGGTAAGCTTGGCGTTATCCTTGACATGGCAGGCGAAGCTACGGACGCAGCGAAAGAAGTTGCGCACGACGTAACCTTGCAGGTAGCATTCACGAAGCCCGCTTTCTTGACGAAAGACGAAGTTTCCGAAGAAGCTCTTGAAAAGGAAAAGGCTGTATTGAAGCAGCAGGCTATCAACGAAGGCAAACCCGAAGCAATCGCTGAAAAGATGGTTATGGGTAGAATCAAGAAGTACTATGAAGAAAACTGCCTTGTTGAACAAGCTTTCATCAAAGACGATTCCAAGAAAGTTGCCGACCTTTTGAAGAGCGGTAACACGTCCATCAACAAGTTCGCATTCTACATCATGGGCGAAGGCCTTGAAAAGAAGAGCGAAGACTTGGGCGAAGAAGTTGCAAAGCAGGTTGCTGCAGCGCAGAAATAATTTCGCAAAAACAGACAAAACGAAAAGCGCGGGAAATTCCCGCGCTTTTTTACTTTTCATTTGATTTTATTTCTTGTTTTTAACGGCAATTTTGTATGCGAGGAAATAACACGCATTCAAAACTATGTATAAAATAAGGAAGGTGACGAGGATGAGCAAGCCAAAAAGCAACAAAGCCGAACCAAACGGCAGTTTGGAATCCTCGTACGGGAAAGGGGTGGCGCGCAAAGCGCCAACCGCCCAAAAGAGCACGGCAACGCACGCGGCGTAAATCGCGGTGTTGATGAGTGCGGATTTGAGGGGATATTTTTCTATCGGGAGCGTTTTCACGCCGAGAAGAACTCCGTTTCTTGCGTGGATAAACAAATCTAAACAAAGTAAAATCGCCCACACGGCGAGTACAATCAACGCGGGCACGCAGTCCTTAAATGTCAACGGGAGCGGCATCGCGTTAAAGAAAAGAACGCTTGCAACCGAAATCAAGGTTGCGAAAACGAGTATATAGAAAATTCTATATACCATACAACAGGTTTTGCATTTTTTGGTTTTGCAGGGATTCAAAGTTTCGTTTTTCATAGTACCTCCTTTCGAAACCGGAATTTTGCGATATGCGCTTTCAAGTCATTTTTTAAAAAGCTCCGCCTCGCTCTTTTGTATATTCATTATACCATAAAATTCCATAAAAGTCAATAGGGGGGCGACAAAAAATATAAAATGCGCCAAAACGAAAAAAATAGGGGGGGACGTTCCTCGCGTTTTTTCGTTGGATTTTTGTCGAAAAATTTTTCGTAATTTTAACGACTTTTTTTCAAAATAGTATAGCTTTCTTTGTAAAAGTATGGTATAATAGTTAAAATGAATAAATGCGGTCTTTTGGCAGGCGCAAGATTGTGTAAAAAGTGCCAAGGACTGCGTAGGGAGGAAAAGAATCCATGCAGCCTAAATACAAAAGAGTACTGTTGAAACTTTCCGGCGAAGCGCTTGCAGGCGACCAAAGATTCGGGTTGAATCACGAAGTTATCGAACCGGTCGTAAAGCAAATTGTCGAGTTGCATAACATGGGCGTCGAGGTGGGTTTGGTAATCGGCGGCGGCAACTTTTGGAGAGGTAGACAGGGTACGAAAATGGACCGCACTACCGCTGACCACATGGGCATGCTTGCGACGGTTATGAACTCGCTTGCGATGATGGACGCCATCGAACAACACGGCGTTCCCGTGCGTGTACAGACCGCGCTCAACATGATTTCCGTGGCAGAACCCCTTATTCTTCGTAAGGCGTTGCGCCATTTTGAAATGGGCAGAATCGTTATCTTTGCCTGCGGTACGGGGCATCCTTATTGTTCGACTGATACGGCGGCGGCACTCCGTGCTTGCGAAATCGACGCGGATATTTTGCTGATGGCAAAGAACGTGGACGGGATTTACGATTCCGACCCTAAAACCAACCCTTACGCAAAGAAATATGAAACTTTGAAATATGCCGACATTATCAACCGCAACTTAAAGGTTATCGACTTTACGGCGGCGACGATGTGTATGGAAAACGACGTGCCGACATTGGCATTCGGATTGAATGTAGAAAACTCGATTGTGCGCGCGGTTTGCGGCGAGGAATTGGGTACGCTGATTCAAGTATAATGCGCGGCGCATTGTTATAAGGCATTGTTAAATAAGAAAAATTATCAAGGAGAAGAATTATGATTGAAAACGAAAAGATTGAAGAAATGATGATGGAATTAGAAGAAAAATGCGAAAACACGCTGAATGCGTTGGAAAGAGATTACGGTGCAATCCGTACGGGCAGAGCTAATCCCCGTATTTTGGACCGTTTGGAAGTAGAAGCATACGGCGGTATGAGCAAGCTTGTCGAGCTTGGCAACGTTTCCGCTTTGGACGCAAAATGTTTGCAAATCAGCCTTTGGGATAAGTCGCTGTTGAAAGCGGTAGAAAAGGCTATTTTGCAGTCCAACATCGGTCTTACGCCCTCTAACGATGGGAACGTCATTCGTTTGGTATTCCCTGATATGACGGAAGAACGCCGTCGCGAGCTTGTAAAGCAGGCGAAGAAGATGGGGGAAGAAACCAAGGTAGCTATTCGTAACCATCGTCGTGAAGGCATGGACGTTATCAAGAAGATGAAGACGGGTAAGGAAATCTCCGAAGACGAAGCAAGCGGCTGCGAAGCAGACGTAGAAAAAGCAATTTCGGGGTTCATGACCAAGGTAGAAGCGGTTATTGCGGCAAAAGAAAAAGAATTGATGTCCGTTTGATGCTGTAACGGAGGTCTATCGTGGGCTTTTGCAGGAATACAATAAAAGCGGATACGAAAATCCCTCGGCACATAGCCATTATCATGGACGGGAACGGGCGTTGGGCGAAGAAAAAGCTGATGCCGCGTTCGTACGGGCATAAATGCGGTATGGAACGCATGATCGGGCTGATGGAACGCGCTTTCGAGCTGGGTGTGGAATACATCACGGTCTACGCGTTATCCACGGAAAATTTGAAACGCCCGAAAGAGGAGCTGGACGGATTATTCGATTTATTCCGCAATCATTTTAAGGAATACCTCGGCAGAGTATGTGCGCGCGGAGTTCGTTTGCGGGCAATAGGGGATATTTCTCTGTTGCCGGAAGATTTGCAGAAAATTTTGCGGGAATCGGAAGCGGAAACGGCAAAATATGAAGGGAAAGGTATCAACGTAGCCGTGTGTTACGGAGCGCGCGACGAAATCGTGCATGCTGTCAACCGAGCAATCGAGGCAGGGAAAAAGGTAACGGAAGAGAGTTTTTCAAAGCTGTTATATACGGGCGAAGTCCCCGATCCCGATTTGATTATCCGCACGGGGAAAGAGGTGCGTCTTTCTAATTTCCTTTTGTATCAAGCGGCATACGCGGAGATGTATTTCTCGGATAAAATGTTCCCCGAATTTTCGGATAACGATTTGGATAAGGCGATTTTGGAATACTCTCGCCGAACCCGTCGGTTTGGAAAAACGGACGAACAAATCCAACATAAAAAATAACCAAAGAATATCAAACGATGGGGGCAGGTACGCGTTCACTTCATTTTTTTGGGGGATGCACCGCCCTTGCGTTTTTTCAACGGCTTTCATTCGGAGGATGAAAAAATATGAAAATTCGATTGCTTTCCGGCAGTTGTTACGTGGCGATTCTCGCCTTGTTTTTCTGCCTAAAAATATTTTTACCGTCGCCGTACGGAACGTTTGCGTTCGACGCGTTGATTTACGCGTTTACCCTTTTGGGCACGTTCGAAATGCTGCGCGCGGTCAAAGAAAAAACCACAAAAGCAGAACGCGTGCTCGTGTTCACGTTCGCGCTTGTTTCCATTCCTGCCTGCGCCGTGTGCGAGTACTTTTTCGGGAATGGCTTGCTGGTCACGGGCGTTTGCTTCCTCGTGATGGCGCTCGCGCTTGTATCGTTGCTTGTGCTTGCGTATGAACAAACGACGCTGGAAGGCTTGGGGCTTTCGCTTTTGTCGGCGGTATATCCCGTGTTCTTGCTAGCGCTGTTGGTGCTTTGCAACCATGAAACGGGGACGGCAAGACTGGCGAAATACGCGTTCGATTCCCGGCTTATGATTTTGCTCATTTTCGTCATTTCGCCTTGCGCGGACTCGATTGCGTACGTGTTCGGTTGTTTTTTGCGGAAATATTTCCCGAAAAAACTCGCTCCTACGCTCAGCCCGAATAAAACGGTAATCGGCGGAATCGGCGGTTTGGTCGGCGGCATGCTCGGCGCGGTGATTTTGTATTTCATCTACGGCGCAACGGCTGGCACGTATGAGAACATGGCAATCGTGTTGCCCGTGTATATCGGGATTGGGTTGCTTGCGTCCGTTGCAACGGCGTTTGGGGATTTGGTAGAAAGCTGTATCAAGCGCAAAGTCGGCTTAAAGGACATGGGTAATATCATGCCCGGCCACGGCGGCGCGTTGGATAGACTGGACGGAACGTTCTTTGCGACGGTCGTTGTATACGCGGCTTTTCAAATTGTTTACTTGGTACTGTAAGGAAATATACGCATGAAAACCATTTCGTTGATCGGTTCGACGGGTTCTATCGGCAGACAAGTCTGTTCGGTGGTGCGCCGTCACCCCGATAAATTCAAAATAAAAAGCATCGTTGCCAACGCTTCGGAAGAGCTTTTTTTGGCGCAGGTCCAAGAATTTTTACCCGAGTACGCGGCATTGGCAGACGAAGCGGCAGGCAAGCGCATAGCGGATAAAATTCCGCAAGGCGTTCGTTTTGGTTACGGGGAACAAGCCGCGGAACAAGCCGTGGAATACGGCGACGTGGCGTTTGTTGCCGCAACGGGTTTTGCCGGGCTGAAATACAGTTTAAAAGCGGCGCAGTTGCAAAAAGATATCGCCTTAGCAAACAAGGAAACGTTGGTTTGCGGCGGCGAGCTGGTCATGCAAAAAATCAAATCGGCAGGGGTGCAGCTCATGCCCGTGGACAGCGAACATTCCGCGCTTTGGCAGGCTTTGTCTTTTCGCGCGGACACACCGTTTCGGCGTTTGATTATCACGGCGAGCGGTGGGCCGTTCTACCGTTTTACGGAAGAAGAACTGCAAAAAGTCACTCCTGAATCGGCATTGAAACACCCTACCTGGCAGATGGGCGCCAAGATTACTATCGATAGCGCAACCCTTTTAAATAAAGGTTTTGAGGTGATTGAAGCGAAGTGGTTATACGACGCTCCGTTGGAAAAAATCCATACCGTTGTGCAACCGGAAAGTATCATTCATTCCATGGTGGAATTTGACGACGGGTGTGTGATGGCGCAGATGAGTTATCCGACGATGGAGCTTCCCATTCAGCTTGCGCTCACCTATCCGCAGCGTTTCGATTGCGGCTTGAAGCCGTTGGATTTTGAAACGCTTGGCAACATTCGGTTTTTGCCGTTGGAGCGCAAACGCTTCCCTTGTTACGATTTGGCGTTGACGGCGGCGGAGCTGGGGGATAACTATCCCTGCGCGCTGAACGGAGCGGGAGAAATTGCCGTGCATGCCTTTTTGCAAAAGCGGATAGGTTTTACGGAGATTGCGAAAACTATTTCGGAGGTTTTGTCTAAGACGGAGCGCATGAAACCGGACAGTTATGAAATTTTAAAGGAAACGGATGCGCGTGCGCGGTCGCTTGCGCGTGCGATTATTGAGAAATAAGAGTAGGGAGTATGCATTTTGTTAGTTAATTTGTTATCTTTTGCAAGCATTATGAAGAGTATCGGCGGCGTACTGCTTGCCGTGGTGATTTTGCTTGCAATGGTTACAATCCACGAATTCGGGCATTACGTCGCAGGCAAGCTGTTGGGCTTTAAAATTACCGAGTTTGCCGTGGGGTTTGGGCCTGCCATTTTAAAAAAGCGCAGTAAGAAAACGGGCGAAATTTTTGCGCTGCGTATCGTACCGCTTGGCGGATATTGCGCGTTTGACGGCGAGGACTACGACGAAGAGGACGAGCGCCGCCAAGGGCAAAACAAGAACGAAAAGGACGAAAAAAACGATAAAACGGACGAAGAAGAACCTTTTGCTGAATTAAAATCCCCCGAAACGGAAGCAAAAACGAGCGTGGACGAGGCGACTGCGCCTGTCGAAGACTCGGGCGGGGTGGAGAAAGCAAACAAGGACGCGGAATACCCCGAACCCAAAGGGGAACGCTTTAACGACCAACCGCCTTGGAAGCGAATTATCGTACTGATTGCCGGCGCGACGATGAACTATCTGTTGGCTGTATTTTTGATTATTTTGATGTTTGCGACGACGGGCAGAATGACCCATCAAGTCATCAAAAATGCTCCCGAAGCAGGTTTTGAGGGCTTGCCGAACGTCAGTGAAACGTATGAAACGGGGCTGTTGACGGGCGACGTCATTTTGAAGGTCGAAGGCAAAACCATGTATCTCATTACCGATTACATGAGTGTATTAGACGGCAAAAAACAAGGGGAAACGGTGGAGATTCTCGTGCTTCGCGAGGGACGGGAAAAGACGGTAGAAGTCACTTTGATTGAGGACGCTGCGTTTGCGAATATGTCGGACACGGGTACGTTGCTGTACTCGCTGGGGATTGCGACGCGCGGTGAAGTAGACGGTGTTATGCAAACCACGCGCGGCGGCGGTTTGACGGCGTATCAGGTCAAGGACGGGTTCTTTGAAACCATCGGCAATTCGTTTGTGTATTCCATTAAAATCGGCGGCACGGTGCTGCGCTCTTTAGGGGAATTATTGACCGGGAAACTGGGCATCGATTCCATGGGTGGCCCGGTGACGACGATTAAAGTCACTTCCGAGGTGGCGGCGAGCGGTTTTGCGTCTTTCTTGAACATAGCGGCGTTTATCGGCGTGAACCTTGCGGTGTTCAATCTTTTGCCTATACCCGCGCTTGACGGCTGCAAGGTGATTTTCTGCCTCATCGAGTGGATTCGCAAAAAGCCAGTCAATCGAAAGGTGGAAACGATGATTCATTTTATCGGCATCATTTTCCTCTTCGGGTTTGCGATTTTGGTGGATTTATTACAACTTTTTTAAAAAATTTCAAAAAAATATACAGCTGTCAAGCAATTTTGCTTGACAGCTATGTTTTTATCGGGTATAATATCGTATGGAAAATGGGAAGGAGGGGCGAAGATGAAAGATGATTTGCATTTTCTTCGGCTTTTGGATTTGTATTCGCCGCTGCTTACGGTGACGCAGAGAGAGATTACCGACCTGTATTTCAATTACGA
>JAZQGK010000069.1:0-7271 GCA_045539975.1 Candidatus Scatosoma sp.
AGTCGATCATTGCGCCGATACCGATAAAGAGCAGGATAGGCATTGCTTCCGAAGCGTGAATACCGATTTCAAACAGCCAGTCGATAATGCCCACCGTGCCGTCGGGCAGGTTGACAACGTTGCTTAAAGGGATGTTTACGAGGATACAGCCAAAACCCATCGGGAGCAAGAGCGCGGGCTCCATTTCCTTTTTGATGGCAAGCCATATCAACACGCCGCCGATCGCCCACATAACGAGGTATTTCGCCCATTCTGTCGCGCTCGCCGATAAAATTGCTTCCACTAAAAATTCCATTTACTACCACCTTTGTGTCATTTTTTTCTATACTGATCTTATTCTTTTTGCATGCAAATCTTCTGGATAATGCGTTCTGCTATCCTCGCCATGCCCAAATCACCTGGATGGCCAGCAACGCCGGCGTGTTCAAACAAGCCTTGCGCTTTATTCTCGTTCTCATACCCAAGATCTGAAATGATTGCAAAATCTGCGTTTATTTCTTGCGCAACGGTTTTTAAGCAGTCGCAAATATATCCATGTTCCCAAAAGGTGTCCGTTATCACGACTTTGGTCTCATCTGCTATAAAATATTGAACAAAGCTACGCAAATATCCTATCAATGGGTATTCTTCAAAATGGTCTTTGCATATATTTTCGCCCAAACGAAAAACAACAATATCGGCATGGAAGTCTTTTGCCGCCTTCCATTGTTCCATTTGGCCTTCTTCCCAATAATTCTTCTCCCACGCCCCAACGTTGACAACGCAATGGCTGATTTTTCCATATCTTTCGCGCAAATAACGCAGGACAATATGTACGTAGTCGTTTTCCTCACAGCTTGCCGCCATTCCGCAGTTGCGATCCCAGCCAATATGTGGAGCTCTCTCGTGCAAAGTGATAGAATTTCCTAAAAAGAGTATCCTTTTAACGCTATTCTCGACCTCGTACAGCTTAAACTTTTCTTTGGTTTGATTCTCTGCTTCTACGTCATTTTTTAGAATGAAATCGTTCATTCTCATATCCAACAACTCCTTAAAAGCCTTGTTTTATTCACAAAAAATTACTTTCCCGCTTTTGGAAGTTCAATAACGTCCATAGGCGGTCTTGTTTTGTACTTACCATGGGTAAAATCGGGAATTTCAACGGGCATACCCGTTTGCAAAGAACGTTCTGAAAGGTAGGTAATACACATCCAAGATGCCGCGTCGTATACGTCGATGGGCATTTCCTTGCCGTTTACAAGACAATCGGCAAGTACTTCAAATTCAAAGTAGTCCATCCCGCCGTGGCCTTGCTGCAAAATTTCAGGAGTAACCGATTTCCACATCTCAGGCAAATATTTTTCTTCGTATTTTTTTGCACTGTCATAGAAATAATGTAACCCTGCGCCTTCGCTAAGCGGTTCCGTCACGATACATATTCTTCGACTAACACTTCCTTTATTATACGGCAAAAATTTACAGTTGTCAACTATCGTCTGCAATTTTTTGCAAGATTTTTGCCCTTATTTCGTGTTGGACTTCTATCTCACTCTATTCCGCTTCTTTCAGATCGATACCCTTTTCATTAAAAACGACAAAATATCCTCTTTTGCTTGACAGTTAATATATCAACAACGTATAATGTTTACAATGATTGTCATTTTTTGGAGAATTTTATGTTTCAAATAAAGAAAAGATTATTGACCCTTTTACTGTGTGCCTTTATTGGCACGGGATTGTTTGGATTTGTCTCTTGCGGCGAGTCAACAAACCAAAACGAAACATCTTTAGATACCAGCATGAGCAGTAGTGAACACATCGATTCGGAACAATCCTCCGATTTTTTAGAAAGCAGTTCCTCACCCGATAGTGAGGATGATTTACCTAGCTCTTCCATTGAACAACAAAAAGAACAATTGTCAACTCCAAAAATAAGTATTGTTGACAGAGGATATGTATATTGGAATATCATATCAAACGCATCTCATTATTTGGTTGAAATCTTACCTAATTGCGAAGTTGTAGAAGTACAAAATACTTTTATTTTGTTAGAACCTTATTATGGGAATCATGAAAAATTGCAAATTCGAATACAAGCCATAGCAGATGAAAATGGTATGTATACTGATTCCTCTTGGTCTGATTTGTATATGTTTGAAATACCCAAAGCCACTGAAAAACGCCAAAAGGGGATTGGAGATTCAGTCAACTTATTAACCGGCTCATATAATGAATTTGCAAGCCAAGCGGCGATGATATTTGACCAAACTCAATTTAGCCGCATCCAGCTTAATATAGATACATCCTCCGCAAAACCGAGTGCTGTAGTAGAATACTCAGAGGATTTTAATTCCTATCTTGACAATATAGCAGCAAAAGTCAATTCCAAATTATCAAAAGCCTCCTCAGCAGGCATAAAAGGTCTTGGCTCTATTACAATGGGCTATGATTTTAATATAGCTACCGATTATGAGAAAAAATCCTCGGGGAATACAACCACCATTCTTTATGATTTAATTTATACAGATATTGTAAACACTCTATCCATTGATTCTTATACAATCAATGAAGAATTGCCTCTTATTCTCTCTGATACATTCCTTAAGGACGCACAAAAGGTAAATGACGGCACCATGTCCGCCGAAGTATTTATTAATCGCTATGGCACACATATAATAACGGCTGGTATTTATGGTGCATGCATGAATATTCATTATGAACTAATTGCAGAAAAAGCTGAACTGGGGGCAACCATCGACGTAAATTTTGAAGCTGGCATTAATTCCGCTTTAACAACCTCTATTGACTTTTTAAATCTTAAAGGCGGACCGATTGGTGACTTTTCGTTTTCGACAGATTATCTAAAAACCGAAACGACCGAAAACAAACGAACATTATTCCAAGCAACAGCAAAAGGTGGCGCACGTGGTTCTTTCCCTATTGCAACATCCTTAGACTCCTTGATGACGCAAAGTGAATCTTGGATTTCTAGCTTGGATGAATCTCAACCTGTATTAATTGACGTCCCTGATGGTGCTTTATATTGCGTTTGGGATTTCTTAGATGATACTTATGCAAATGCAAAGAGTATATTAAATCACTATTTTATAGAAAAATGCAACTCCAACCACGCATCTTTAAAGGAAAAAATCAGTAGCCTTTATTTAGACACAATATTTTTCGATAAAACGACGGCTACGCTAACCATAGATTTTTCTTCTTTACAAACAAAAAATAGTGCCGATTTAAGCGTGATTGGTTATGGCGCAGGATATGGCGGCAGTCAAAATGAATGGTACAACGGTGAAACTGGTGTTTTTACGGTTTATTCCTATTTTAATGGGTACCAAATTAAAAAAGTTATATTTAAGGGCAGTTATAATCAACGAGATTCCTCAGGAAAAAAAATAGAGACTAAATTCAATAATTTTACTATTATCTTCGATGAAGATTGGACGGTAGATTTTATCGTGGAATTTGATAGTTTTTCTTATACTGCTCCCAATGAAATGATTGCGCTGGATTTCAGCAAAGTTAAAAGTACTCACGTTCAAATAAATAACACAGGAAATGTTTACATAAAAGGTGGTGATAGTGTTACACCTGAAATACATGGTTCTCCTGCGATCGTCGGCAACAACTTGACTTTTTTAGGTGATACCGAGGCTGTTGTAGAAATTGTTGGCGGCAACGGTAAGCTCGGTCTGAATCCAGATGAAAACGGCACCAATGGTGGTGATGGTGTGGTCGGCAAAAATATAATTATTGCTATGGATGGTGAATTAAACATTTCTGGCGGAAACGGCGGCAATGGCTACAAGGGATTATCACGCGAACCTGCTGCCAATGGTGCAAATATTGGTTTAGGATTAGGGACAGGTAATTCACGCCCCGGCGGCGATGGAGAAGATGGTGAAAATGGAAGCAACGGAGGAAATGGTGGCTCATCAGTTGTCTTTACCACATTAATAATTAAAAGTGGAACAATATTTTTTGATGGCGGCGACGGCGGAAACGGCGGCGATGGCGGAAATGGCGGGAACGGCGGAAAAGGTGGAAAAAATAGTTGGTGGGGATCAAAAGGCGGCCGCCCTGGAAGCGGTGGAGATGGCGGAAATGGTGGGAACGGCGGAAAGGCTGGAAATGAAAACCTCATCCTAAATGAAACTTTTGAATTGAAGTCTGGCAGCTTAACAATTAAACGCGGTAATTATGGCGCGGCGGGACTCGCAGGTAAAGGTGGCTCCAAAGGGGCTGCCAGTGGGGACCCTCAAGGCGATGTAAAAGGCGGTGAAAATGGTAAGGATGGTGAGGACGGCATCGTCATTACGGATTGCGAAAATTTTCACGAGCTCCCTGAACTAAAAACTTATTAACTTGCAAATTTATTGAAAAATGGAAAGAGGATTATAGATTCTCTATAATTCTCTTTTTTACGCCGCTGTTCCGCCTTTTTTTGCCCGTAAACAAAAATTGCGTATGCGCTTGACATTTTATACCTGTTCTGTTACAATAATGGTTGGCAAAGATTATCGTATTGTGTCGAATAAAACGCAAAAGAGGAATTTTATGTTACAAATCATTGAAGTCACCACCCGCAAACACAGAAAAGAGTTCGTGGAATACCCCTTGCGCCTGTATAAGGGCAATCCTTGGTTCGTTCCGCCGCTGTATGGTGATGAAATGACCATGTTCACGTCCAAAAACGTGTATTATAAAACTTGCGAATCGGTTTTCTACCTCGCGCAACGCGACGGCAAAACAGTGGGCAGAATTCAAGGCATTGTACAAAAGCAGTACAACGCCATCCATAACACCAAACAGGTGCGCTTTACCCGTTTCGACTGCGAAAATAATCCCGAAACCGCAAAAGCCCTTTTCGACGCCGTCGAGGCTTGGGCGAAAGCAAAAAACATGACCGAAGTCGTTGGGCCGCTCGGGTACAGCGATTTGGAACGCGAAGGGTTGTTGATTGAGGGATTTGAATACCTTTCCACTTTCGAAGAACAGTACAATTACGAATATTACGCAGGGCTCGTCGAGGGTTGCGGTTACGTCAAGGACGTGGACTGGTTAGAATCCCGTCTGTTCTCCACCCCCCAGCAGGACGAGCGTTTGAAAAAACTCATCGACCGCGCAATGCAACGTCATAATTTGCATATCGCCGGCGAAAACATGAGCCTGCGCAAGTTCATCAAGACGTACAAGGACGGTATTTTCGCGTGCATTGACGAGTGTTACAAGGATTTGTACGGCGTCGTGCCTTTCACGCCTGAAATGATGCAACAAATGGTGAGTCAGTTCCTTTTACTGCTCAACAAAAAATATATCCTCGTCATCTGCGACGAGAACGAAAAAGTCGTTGCGTTCGGGCTGTGTATCCCCGGCATCGGCAAAGCGGTGCAAAAGAGCGGCGGTCGTTTGACCCCTTGCACTCTTATTCGGTTGCTCAAAGCCGTGAAAAATCCCACCAGCATAGACCTTGCGCTCATCGGGGTTTTGCCCCAGTACAGAAAATCGGGGTTGACGGCGTTTGCGATGATTATGTTGCAAGATATGCTGGAAAGCGGTAACGTGGAATACCTCGAAACCAACCTTAATTTGGAATCGAACACCAGCATTCAGGCGACGTGGAAACATTTTAATTCCATTCAGCACAAGCGCAGACGTTCGTATATCAAAAAAATCTCCGACGCGGCGGATTTGACAGAGCCGACGGTGGATTTGACAGAGCCGACTGTGGAAACGGCGAACGAAGAACCTTCGCAAACCCCTGCGCAAGAACCTTTGCAGGAGACGGCGAACGAATAATTTACCTATATAAAGAACGGACGAAAACCCGTTCTTTTTTATTTTTTACGAGGAAAAACCTGCGTTTTTTGTCAAGCGTTTTTTAAATTTTGTTTTTTCAAATAATTTTCGTTATCCTTGCTCAAAATTATTGACGAACGCGAAATTTTGTGTTAAAATGTTGAATGGATAAGCACGGATTGGTTCGCAAAGGATAGTTGAAACCGCCCGTGAAAATCCGTAACACTTAGTCACTAAATTATTTTCATATATTGGAGGAACTATAATTATGGCAAACGTAAAAGTTGCAATCAACGGTTTCGGTCGTATCGGTCGTCTTGCGTTCAGACAGATGTTCGGCGCAGAAGGCTATGACGTAGTCGCTATCAACGACCTTACCAGCCCTACGATGCTTGCTCACCTTCTTAAATACGACTCCGCACAGGGCAGATATGCTCTTGCTGAAACCGTATCCGCAGACGAAGAAGCTAGCACCATCACCGTAAACGGCAAAACGATCAAAATTTATGCAGAAAAAGACGCTGCAAACTGCCCTTGGGGTGAATTGAACGTAGACGTTGTACTTGAATGTACCGGTTTCTACACTTCCAAAGCTAAGAGCGAAGCTCACATCAAAGCAGGCGCAAAGAAAGTTGTTATTTCTGCTCCCGCAGGTAACGACCTTCCTACCATCGTTTACAGCGTAAACGAAAAGACGTTGTCCAAGAACGACACGATCATCTCCGCAGCTTCCTGCACCACGAACTGCCTTGCTCCCATGGCTAACACCCTTAACAAGCTTTCCAAGATTAAGAAGGGTTACATGACGACAATCCACGCTTACACGGGCGACCAGATGGTTCTCGACGGACCTCACAGAAAGGGCGACTTGCGCCGTGCTCGTGCAGCAGCAGAAAACATCGTTCCCAACTCCACGGGCGCTGCAAAAGCTATCGGTCTTGTTATCCCCGAACTCAACGGTGTTCTTGACGGTTGCGCTCAGCGTGTACCCGTATGCACCGGTTCGCTTACCCAACTTGTTGCAATTTGCGACGGCGAAGTAGACGCAGCTACCGTAAACGCAGCGATGAAAGCAGCAGCTTCCGCATCCTTCGGTTACACGGAAGAAGAACTTGTTTCTTCCGACATCATCGGTATCACCTACGGTTCGTTGTTCGACGCAACGCAGACGAAGTGCATGCCCATGGGCGACGGCACGACGCTTGTTAAAGTTGTATCCTGGTACGATAACGAAAACTCCTACACTAGCCAAATGGTTAGAACGATTAAGTACTTCGCAGAACTTTAATCTTTCGGGAGTTTCCCACTTCATAGCGAATTAATAAATAATAAATATCCCCGCGTGAAAACGCGGGGTATTCTTTATACAACAAAAAACTCCTTCGTCCTTGAAGGAGTTTTTTGTGTTTATCAAACACTTGGTGCGTGCTTTCTTTTTTTTATCCTCAACGCCGACGGCGGTGTCCAAACAATATCATTAC
>JAZQGK010000070.1:0-2496 GCA_045539975.1 Candidatus Scatosoma sp.
CCATATACATTCCCGTCCGTCGTCTGATCCACCAAAAGATAGCCCTTTTCAAGCTCGTTCGAGGTTGCATGGCTCGTATGATGCAAGCCGGAAAGGAGATACTCGTTGTCATAGTCGGGCTTCAAGGAAATATCGCCGCCCGTTTCGCCGCTGCTTTGTCTTACCCAAGCGCCACCTTCATACAAGAAAGTAACGTCCTGTGCCAAAACGTAGCAAGTCTTATTATTATCATCCAAGCGATATGCGTTGGAAGGAATTTGACAGCCTGCCTTTAATACCACCTTTTGGGTAGGAGCAGCGCACGGCAAATAGGTTGCAAACGCGCCTTCATAGCCGCCCCAAACGTTGAGGAACGCACCGCTGCTCGCCTTCGGAGCAGTTGCCGCCATATTGCCGTCGACTTCTACGTAATTGAAGAAATGTAAACTGGACAATTTGTCTTTCACGTCCAAGGTGTAGCCTGCGCCTGCGTAGTCGTGTTCCGTCAAGAATACAACCAAGAAGCCTTCTTTGTATTCCATCTTCGAAATGTTTGTTTCCGTTTCCGTGAAGCTATGCGCCGTATACACCGCATTGACTACGATATCTTCGCCGTTTAAGGTATATGCCTCCCATACGCCCTTTGCTCCGGCTTTTGTGGGCACGGCAGGGATTTCGCCGTCAATGCCGTTTGTCTTGGTGTACGAAAGCTTTGCCACCTCTTCTCCGTCTGCTTTAAAAGTGATTTTTGCAAGTCTATCCCAAGAAACTTCCACATTATCGCTTACGCGCAGATACGTCACTTCTTCCGTCGTTACGTAGAACGCTTGTGCGCCGCTGTCAACGTATGCTTTGGACGGGAATTGCGCGCCTGCACGGATAACGATTTTATCAGCGGTAAACGCATCGCCGGGAACTTGTACGGCAAAATTGTGGCCTACAAATTTGTTAATCCAAATCCAAGGCTGTGACGTGCTCGAAGCGCCATAATTTGCATATCTCGAACGAAGAGTATATCCGTCGATAATGATATTATCAAACAAGTTGAGCGCGAGGATTTTCTCTGCGTCTATCCCGATATTATAGGTAGCGGCGTTATTGCCGTCGGGAGAGGGATAATCGTTTACGCTCAAATTGATATTCAAAACGTTGGCCGCCCGTCCAAACTGCACTTGGCTAACAGCCGTATCAAAATCCCCTTGGGGAATATATTCAATCCATTCACCGTTCGCGCCTTTCACAAAGGTGATATCTTTGGTTGTTACATAGCATTCTCTTTCACCCGTACTCAATGCATTATAAGTCGGAAATTGACAGCCTGCCAAAACGGTAATTTTCGTTGCACTCATGCCTTGAGTTGTACGGAACCCAATCGCACCTTTGTTACCCCAAATATTCAAATGAGCCGCATTGGTCGAACCAAGGGCAACGCCGTCAATCAAAACATGCGTATAGAAATTACTATTTGCCAAGAAATTTTTGATATCAACCGTACCAGAATTCCAATTATCGATTTCCGTAGGATAATCGTGCGTAGTCAATTTAATTACCGTAAAGTTATCAGCTTCGGTACCCGTCACGAAAGCGGAAGAAACCTTGGTTTCCTTTTCCACAAGCGGTTTCACCCATGTACCGTCTGCTTGTTTATAGAACGTAACGTCCGTCTGCGTTTGGTACATGATGTATACGGGATTGCCGTTTACAGGTTTCAAATGCGTCATTGCATACGAAGGGAAAAGAGTTCCTGCGGGGATTGTAATCGTTTCACTCTCAGCTTCCGTTGCATAGAAAGCAAAAGAGAAATACCCTTGTCCCTTGCTGCCAAGGTTGAATAAGCCGTAGGCATTCGTTTTACCGCTAACACCGTTTACCAAAATTTTATTTTGGAAATGGTTCGTCATAAACTCAGAAGATTGATAGTTGTCACGGTTCGCTTCTTTTTGCACGCCGTCACCAGCATAGTCGTCACCCTTTAACGAAACGCCGACATACCCGCAAGTACCGTCGTGACCTTGTACGTATTTTACACTTTCTACTTCCGTTTTACCGTACGCTAAAACGCCGTACGCTACGCTCGAACTTTCCGTTACGAAATCGCACCCTGCGCGGTATACGGTTGCCGTCATATCGCCCTGTAAGTATGCATAGCTAGGGATAAGCGCGTCTTCCATAATCGTCAAACGCGTGTTTGCGCTGATGCCTGCCGCCGTTGCGGCTGCCATGTTTTCCGCACCCATTGCGAGCGGAATTTGCAAAGTATAGTCAGGTTCGCTTTCATTCAGCCAATAGATGTTACCATAACAAGTCGTACAGCCCCATTGCGCCAACGTCTTATCGAGGATTTTGATATGGTTGAAGAAATCCAAACCGGTCAACAAGCCGGGTAAATCCCCTGTGCCCGTGTACGATTTTTGTCCCGATTCACCCGCCCAGTCGCATTCGCCAAGCGTCAATCGGATTTCAAAGTTACCGTTCCCGTACCAACCGGCAACGCTGCCCATCATGGCTACGTCTTTG
>JAZQGK010000071.1:0-2221 GCA_045539975.1 Candidatus Scatosoma sp.
AGTATATCCTTTAGCGAGTGACTTCTTATATCGTTATACCTTGTGCATAAAGGAATTTCATTTATCCTACTTAAATAATCTACCATCGCAAGAATATAAAAAGCCTCGGCGTACCACTTCTTATTCCAGTATTTTCTGATTTGGTCATTTTGTAATGTTGCAACAATAAAATCAATTTCATTATCGTCTTTTACAAGGTGGCATATATTGCTTTTAAACACTTCAAAATCCATTCGCGGTTCAAGTGTATCTTGAATAAGCGCTTCCATACTGACATTCAATACTTTAGAAAGCTTATATACCACTTCGGCTGAACACTTTGTAATACTTGTCTTTCCGCGAACAATTTCTAAAAACGTAGTATACGGAATGCCGCTTGATTTGGAACATTGGTATATGGACATATTTTTTTCTTTAAGCATTCTTTCAACCATATTATCTACCTCCTTGCATAATATATTATAACGCCTTACCGTTATATTGTCAAGAGGTTATATATCTATTTTATGCGATTTTTATTTGTTTTTTGCATTTTTTTAGCAATACCGCATATACCAGTTCCCACAAGAGCTTTATATCGCCTTAACGCTTAGCTATTCGTTAATATCCTTGTGTTAGCACCTCTTCCACTCTTCTGTACATAGCCCCAAGCCCTGCGTCAAATGTTTCCACATAATTAACAAGTTTCCAAAATAAATCCGCAAACCTTTTATCGTCATAAAAATCAAGCAGTTTATCCAACAAACCATCAAGCCTTTTTTCATCGGTTACTTGATTTTCAATAATAAAGTCGCACTCCTTTTTGTAATGAAGGTAAATATCTTTCTTTGAGCTATCCATTGTTTCCATCGCTTCTTTTATTTCTTTTGCCATTTTCTCTTCCATTTTTTACTTATCTTCTCTCTTTATTTTCAATCGTTAAATCAATGTTAAATTGAATTACTTTTTCGGTTTTTGCGCTTGTTTCAACTTTGCGATTTCCGCTTTCTTTTCGGCTATCATCTTGGCGAGTTTCTTCTCGCATTTCTCTCTTGTCTTCGCGTAGACGTTGAATTTCTTTCGCTTTCCGCCAGGCAATCTCGGATAAAAACTCCCTTCCCACAGGTTCTCGTTCACTTGATAGATACACCCTGTCCCCGATTTTCTTATCTTTGGCTTGTACGGCTCGAAAAAGCCGTCAATTTCGCTCGATACCGTTTTGGACGGCTCGTTCTACGGTCCAGGCATTTCCGCGCTTGTACCGCCGATTTTGCGGTCGATTTTCACCGATGCCTGCACTCGCATCGTGTCCGTAATGTGCGAATAGATATTCAAGGTCGTTTCCGCGCTGATATGCCCGATAATTCCCGACAGCGTTTTCACGTCCATTCCGTTTTCTATCGCCATCGTCGCGAAAGTATGCCGTAAATCGTGGAAGCGGATATCCTTGCAACCCGACCTTTGCAAAATCAGTTTGAAACGGTGCAGAAGCGAAGTAGGATTTCTCGGTTCGCCTTCCTTGACGGGAGACGGGAACATCCAGTCGCAGGTCTTCTTTTCTTTCATTTCCGCAAGCACTTCCACCATGTACGGCGGTAAGAGTATCGTGCGGATAGAGCTTTTCGTTTTCGGCTGTTGCACGATAAGTTCGTTGCCTGCCGTAACCACCTGCCGAGAAATCCGCAAGCTTCCGTCCGCAAGGTTTAAGTCCGTCCATTTCAGCCCCAAGATTTCACCCCGACGCATGCCTGTGGAAAGTTCCAGCAAAAACAATTCGTAATATCCTTCTTCCCTTGCTCTTGCCAAGAACCGCTCGATTTCCGCAGGCGTTAGCACTTGCATTTCCCTGCCTTTCTTGGGCGGTAGCTTACACCCGAGTGACGGATTTTTCGTAATCAGCCCTTCGGTGACGGCTCTTTGCAACGCTGACCTGCAATGTGCGTGGCAGGAACGCACAAATCTATCCGACAGCCCTGTGCCGTGCTTTTCCGTATTCTGCAACCGCCCTTGCCGTTTCATCTTGGCATTCGTCCAAAACGACGGCGTTGCGCCCGTTATTTCGTATAACGGTGCGGACACGATTGAAATCGCCAAGGGGCAAAAGCTCAATATTGATGCCTATGCAACCGATGCTCAGGAAGGCGAGGTGGAGATAGAATACAAATGGGCTGACCAAGAGCTTTTAGATGAAAACGGGAATCCGAACATTGGTACACACACTCTTTCCCTCGTCGCAAGAGAC
>JAZQGK010000072.1:0-4450 GCA_045539975.1 Candidatus Scatosoma sp.
AGCAAATCTCCACGTCGGCGTAATCCTTTACGGCATCAAATTCAGAAAGAAGAAAAAATATCCCCTCCAAGTCAATATCTTGGCGACGCACCGCGCATTTTACAATATCACTCCTAATTAATCTCTTAGAGATTGCACGCGATAGTTGTTTGGATTTACATCCCAAAACCTTGCAATAAAAAGGTTTTTCATCACGGCGAAGACTCCCCTCCACAATGACACGGCAAACCTCGGATAGCACGGCACGCAAAGCTTTCGTAAATTTTTCATATTCTGTATCTACTCGATCGATTACATAATTCCCAGCACGACAGCTAGCCATTATGCACGCCATATCGTTCGGCGAACCCACACCATCTAAATTTAGCATATTCAGAGTTTCCCTTACCTCTGTCGCTAAAGCACGCTGCAACATTTCCGTTGTAATATTGACGTCAGTAGTAATAAAAACCAAGGTCGTCGCCATATTTGGGCTTACGTGCATATCTCCTTTGCATATCACCCCGATTTTGCAAGGGTACGCCCCTAAATCAAAGGAAAAGGATAACTGTTTCGCCTCTTCACCGTAAGAAGCAATCGCCTGCGCTGCCGCCAAACTATATTCCGCGTTATTGCCAATATTTTTCGGCAGTTGCGGAATTCCAACTTCAAATGGTTGCAACGTCAATCTTTTTCCAATCACCCCAGTGGACGCAATCACAACGTCATCAAAAGCCACACTGAAGTTTTTCTCTATCAACCGAGTTGCCGCGTCCGCCAATTTTTCCCCGTTTTCCAAAAAAACGTTCGCAATACCGCTGTTGACAAGCACCGCTTGCGCCAAGCCATTCCTCAAATGTTTTTGCGTTATAACAGCAGGAGCACCCACCGTTTCCGCAATCGCATACACGCATGCCGTACGACACTTTTTCTCTGAAAGAATAAACGCGAGGTCCTTTTCCCCGTTATTTTTTATACCGCAAAAAATACCCCCGGCTTGAAAACCATCGGGGGCACACACGCCGCCTTCAATCGGGCGAAGCTCTCTATTGATACCGTTTTTTCTAAAAGCCATTTTGCTTATTCCTCAAAAGATATCTGCGCCTGCGTCACTATTTCTTCTCTTTCGTTAATCCCTTCGATAAGATAAGAACCGTCCTCCGTCTTTTTACGGAAGAAACGTAAAATTTCCCCTTCTTTACATTGTTTCACATAAGAAATCATAAATCTTTTCAGTTTGCGAACAGCTAACTCTTCCACGGAAAAACAATTAAAACAATAATCCGCGTAGCGTGTATTGTTCACGTGCATATTATGATCGTATTCCGAATTCGCAATTTTTAAAGAAAACTTTTCCTCTCCTTCCATTGTTGGATATACTGGAATTTTCCACCGAACCCCATCCAACAACTTTGTTGTGTTATAAGTCGAGTAATCTTGATTATCAATCACTTTTGATTGCAGAAGTTTTCCATCATTCATATCGATTAAACACCAACGCGAGCTTGCATTAATCATTACGTTTCCCGTGTCAGATAAAACCTGATACTCTCTGCCAAAGACAACGCGGGAAGGCGGCGTAGGCCACGTTTTTACGGCAACCGTTTCCCCTAATAAGACTGGGTTTAAAAACTCACAACAAATATTCGTTACCATAAAAGCGTAACCGCGCGGTTTTACGTAAGCATAACCAAACCCCAATTCGTCAGCGCTTGAACATGCCACTTCTTCCAAGTATGCCAGTAAACAAGAAACTTTTAATTCATCTTTAAAATCCGCATCACAATATTTAACAGAAAATTGTTTTATGTGTTCATATAATTGCATATTTTTCTCCTACGAATATAGTATAATGCTTTGGCGTGAAAAAGTCAATAAGCGTAGTTATAATTTTCAAAAAAATACCAAGAAAAGGGTTTTTGCTTTATATTTTTCCATCGAATATCTTGACATATACTCTTATTTGTGATATAATACTTTATGTAAAACATAAATTTGCCCAATCCCCTTTTATTTAAAGGCATACAGGAAATTTATTTTCTATTGAAACCCAGAAACGCTGGACTACTACGCCAGACATACACTAAGGAGTATATTCATGGACAAAAAAGAAGACGTTATGGAATACGAAGGTTTAACCGGCGGCGAGGAACAAAACCTCGATATTAGCGCCGATCTTATTCGTGGCCACATTAACACCATCATTTTGCGCTGTCTTTACGATTGTGATATGTACGGATACGATATCATCAATGAAATCGAGAAAAAGAGCGGCGGATTGTATACCATAAAACAGCCCACCCTTTACAGCGCATTAAAACGTTTGGAAAGCCTGCGTTACGTTACCTCTTATTATGGTGACGTCTCCAACGGAGCAAGAAGAAAATACTTCTCCCTCACCGATTTAGGCAAACAAATCACCGAAAAGAACCTTTCCGAATGGGAATATTCGAGAACGATCATCGATAGTCTCATCTCCGACGGAGACGCTCATTACGATTTTTCATTTATTACCGAAAAACAGAAAGAGTTAATTGATTTAAAGCAAACTCTCGCCGCACGTGAACAAGCCTTAGAGGAAGAAAAAATTGCCCTCAATCAATTAAAGAATGAGTTACAACGCGAGCGTTCTCTGCTTTCCGCACAAAGTTCCTCTCTTTCCTATCAAAAGTCAGACTTCAATGAATTGCGCGAAAAAGTTGAAGCACAAACCAAAGAATTGGAAGAAAAACGCTCCGCTCTCAACGAAAAACAAGGCGAAATTGACGCCAAGGAATTAGAATTAGCTGAAAAGGAACGTGAAATTAACGTAGCAAAAGCTGACTTGAATAACAGTTTGGCTGAAATCGCGGAATTGAAAGCCCGTTTGCAGTCGCAACAGTCTGCATTTGAAGAGCAAAACCGCGAATTAGTTCAAGCAAAGGAATTATACTCGGCACAAACCGAAGAATTGACAGCAGCACAAATCGAGCTTGCAGCCCTTCGCAACGGCAACACTGAATTATTGGTGGTAAAAAATGAATTAGAGGACAAAAAAGCTATTATTATTTCTTTAAACAACGCTTTGGCATCCCAAGAAAACACGTTAAAACTTTTAAAAGAAGACCACGAAAATAAATCAACTGAATTTTACAACCGTTCGATTGAGCTTCGCGCACAACAAGCTCAAATCGATGCTTTGCGAGAAAAACTTGACAATGAAAGAAAGGAATTTGAGAACCAAATTTCTGAAACAGAACAACTTAAAAAGCAACTTGAAGAACGTGAAAACACCCTTTATGAGCGCGAACAGGCATTAAACGCCGCATCAAACGAGCTTCAAGATTCCGAATCCCTCTCCTCTTCCCTCGCGGAACTGGAAGAAAACCGCAATGCCTTGGAAGTTGAGCGAAACGCTTTGCAGGGCCAACTGCAAATCCTTGAAGTAGAACGCAACACTCTGCGTGCTGATAACGAAGCTCTTGAACAAGCTCGCATTGCATTAGAAAATGAGCGTAATGAAATTAATGCGTTAAAAGCAAGTCTGCAGGCTGAACGCGAACAACTTGACAAGAAGAACTATGAGCTTACTCAACTTGGCTATTCTATCGACGAAAAGCAGCGCAATTTGCAAGACGCACAAACGGAAAGAGACATCTCCTCCGAAGAAGCGCAAAGATTATTAGAAGATTTGCAAAACCGCGAAAACGAGTTGTTCAAAAACTCTAAAAAGCTGCAAGAAGACACCCAAGCACTACAGGCACAGCAAAAGGAACTTGCGGCTAGACAAGGCATTTATAACCAGCAGCAATTAGAATTTGTCGCAAAAAAGAATGCTCTCGTTGCACAGCAATTTGAATATGCTGAAAAATTAAGTATCTATAATTCTCAAGTAAAAGCCTTTAACGAGAACTTGGAACAATTAGAAAGCGAACGCCTTACACTTCAAAATGACAAACTTCGTTATGAGGAACAAGTACGCGAATTTGAACTTCGCAAAGCAGAATTTAATGAAGAAAAAGAAGCGTTGAAAAAAGATAAGGAAGAACTTGCTCAGGATAAGATTGCCGCGCAAGAACGCGCTATAAGCGATGCTTCCGGCTTACAGGCAAGAATTGCAGAGCTTCAAGAACGGGAACGTTCTTTAATCCAACGCGAAAACGCCCTCAACGAACAGCTTCGCGACTTTAACAGCAGAAATTTAAACAACCCCTACAACAACGTTGTCGGCGGCATGAACCACGGCGGCACTAACGGCTACAATAGCTTTGTCGGTAATGGAAATGGATATAACAATGGATTTGGCTACAACAATATCCCTCAACAGCCTACACCCCAACCAATCCCCCAACCAACACAGCAAACGCCCGATCTTAACAGCCTTTATTTAAGAGCTCAAAACGATGGGATTCGCTTGAATACTGCTGGTACGATGCGTGGCTATACACCACAGACACAGCCACAACTGCCTACTCCATCCCCCGTTTCGGTT
>JAZQGK010000073.1:0-6214 GCA_045539975.1 Candidatus Scatosoma sp.
ATTTCACTGATCGCCGTTTCTAATCTGCCAAGCTGTGTCGTCAAATAATTGTTATCCCAATCATTAAATCCGCAAGGTGCCTCATAAATGTTACCACTAAGGCTCATACTTGCCAATTCCGTCTTCATTTCCGTATAAACCGTCTTCATCGTACTTGCCGCTGCGCCGTAAACTGCATTGAAGTAGTTATCCGTCAACGTATCTACGTCCAACGTGGAATCCCACATCAGTTTGGAAATGAGATATGCTTTCAAACTATCAAAGCCTGTATTCTGCGTCGTGTTCCAGTTACCCTGTACCCACATATATTCCGCATTGGAAGCTACGCAAGCGTCAATCATTTGATCGATATAATCGAAGGTGTTGTATGGAACAAGATATTCACTGAAATATACGCCGTAAGCCCAGATCGCAACGCTGCTTGCGTTATCTTTCCAATCAGTAAGCATCGTGCCGAGCGAGTTACCGCTTGCATTTACACCCGTCATGAAATTATCCTTAATGGGAGCAATCCAAACAGATACATCTTCGTGTAGTTTCAAACTACCCTTTGTAGGCGCTTCCTGTGTTTCATAATATGCAAACATCATGAATTTCACTTCTCTGCCGCCTTGTTCGTTATTGAGCCACGTTTCAATTTCTGAAACCACGTCGTTAATGAACAAGATTTGCGTTGCGGACTCCTCACCGTATTGACTGATAACCGCCTGACAGCCAGAGCAATTACACCACATATTTTGAACGTCCATCTGCGTCAAAGACATCATATCCGCGTTAGGATTATCAAGAATAATTTGTTTGATGTTGGCAACAGCAACCGCTTTCATTGCGTTGTAGCTACTCGACCCGTAGCTACCCGCTGTATAACAAAGCTGCGTTGTTTCATACGTATCATTACTATCCGTCTTAGAGCTAAACCACGTAGGATTCGTCGAGTAATAAGTGTCGAAAGGTACGATATAACGAATCATGTTATGTGCGCCACCTTTATCCATAACGATTTCATTAGAATTCTGCGTGCGCATACGTTGACGGGACGTTTCATCACTGTACTGTACGCCACTAAACGCTACACGGTATTCGATATCGGGAACGTCTATAATATCCACGCTAAGAAGCTCAAGGTCGCTTACGTGATCTAACGTGTATACCGTCTTGGTGTACTGTTCAAAATTCAACGTTCTATGCAATAACTCATATACACCGTAAATCGTACCTTGAGGCTGACCGATAATAAAGATACTCTGTCCCTTTGTGCAAAGCGCATAGCCTTGCGAACCAAGTACTGCCATATCGATAGAAATACCTGCTTGAACTACCAAATCGGTGTTCCCGATAGAAATATATTTCGCATTATCGTCATACTCTGCATCAGATGCGACTATCGCTCTCAGCTCTACGCCCGTCGCTTCTTTGAAAAGCGTTTGCAACTCCGTCACAGCCGTTCTTTCTTGTGCCGTCAAGTTATCAGCCGTAACGATGGTGTATGCTGATACACCGTCTTTTACAAGGTAGCCGTCTTCTACTACAGAACCGCGCTCTGTTAAAGGCAACATCGTAATCGTATTTGCCGCCGTATCAATTACCCAATAAGGAGATGTGAAGCTAAGCAATTCATCATTCGCTTCTTCTATAATCATCCAGTTAAGATATTGATGGAAACCAGATGCCGCACCCCAAGCCGCATTACCGCCTTCCGTAGCACCGCTTACGTAAGAGCCGACAACACCTTCTACTACTGCGCCTGCACCATTATTTTCCATATGTACATAATGGAAATTTTCCGTTGCGCTTTCAATTTCTACAACTACGTTTCTAACCACTGCGTTAGGCTCCGTGCCATAGAACAATACACCATAATGTTCACCCGTCATGTTAATCGTCTTGATATTCACGTAGACGTTTTCAATCTTACCTGAATGCCAATTCCCGAAGAGTCCCTGATCCACAGAACCCGCCCAACTCGAACAGTCCTGCGTTACGTCATCGAAGTAAACGTTCTTCACCACGGCATTGTTGTTGTACAATCTCGTTACAAAGTTCGCCGTCATGATAAAATTGGAAATCTTGTAACCTCTGCCATCGAGCGTTTGATCGGTGACGAAACCGCCCGCACCAATCGTTGCGCCTTCATAATCTACGTTATTCAAAAGCACCGAATAACCAGAAAGACCATTTCTCCAACTGTTCACATCATCTGCTGTAGAAAGTCCGTTATCGTATACGCAACCATCTACTCTATATCCATCTTCACCATAAATAAACGTATATTCGTGATCACCCCTCGGTGCGTCAGTAAATATAACGGCATTATTAGAAACGGAAAAGTTTGCAAATTCTTCCCCATCAATTAAAACGGAAGTTACGGTTGGAATATCCAAACCAAGTTCAGAAAGGCTGACCGTTGCCCCATTTCCCCCTTCAGATTTAACAAGGAACGTCTTATCTGTATCCGAAATGGAAACTTCGCCAGTGGGAAGATCCCCAAGCACTTCGGTGGTATACACAATAATGGAACCGTCTACCCCCCAAGGCGCATAGCCTTGACTGGGCACACCATAAAGAATAGCGTCAAGAGCGTTGTAAGAATAGCTACCATCGTTTCTATTACCGCTCAAACCGTTTGCAAAATGGACTATTTCACCATTTTTGGTTACTACCAAAGTCCAAACCGCCGTATCCGTTTGCGTAAGCGTAAATACAAGCCATTCGTTGCTCGTATCCGTGCTTACATTATTAAAATTATATTTAGTTGCTTTCACGGCAAAGCGCACTCGTAAATATTCATCAAGATTCACACTTGTCATGTGCGCACCATGAAGAGCTTCATCTACTCCCGAATATTTGTAAACGGATTCAAAGCCTTCTACGGCGCTAATTTCGTCCGTCTCCACAAAACTATAGCCGCTTTCATAGAGTTTATCAGCAATTAAACCCTTGTTTATCGGGGTTTCGGGTTCTACAACCGTGGAAATACCGCGGAATTCCGTCGCATAGATAAGCATACTGCCGTCTACGCCCGTCGGGCTATATCCGCTAGGATTGCCGTAAAGAATTGCGTCAAGCGCATTGTCGTGATAATTTGCATTTACCGACGAATCGTAAGCGCCTCTAAGACCGCTGTTTTCATGCACGATTTCGCCGTTTTGCGTTACTACCAAATCCCAAGTATCGGGCGCTGTTTGCGTGAGCGTAAATACAAGCCATTCGTTGCTCGTATTTGCACCCGTGCTGTTCATATTGAAGCTTGCCGTCTTTAACGCAAACGTTACAAGCGAATAATTATCAAGATTTACATCCGAGAAATGTGCACCGTGAATAAAGGCATCCACACCTTGGTATTTACTTACTTTTTCAAATCCTGCGGGAACGGATATTTCATTCGTTTCTTGGAAACCATAGCTTACGTATACGCAATTATCAATAATCGTGCCTACGGGTTCGATAGGTTCAGGATCGGGTTCCACAACAGTGGATACCCCGCGAAGTTCGGTTACGTAGATAAGCAAGTTGCCGTCTACTCCCCAAGCTGTATAACCTTGGCTAGGTACGCCGTAAAGTATTGCGTCAAGCGCATTATAAACGTATGCGCCGCCCGTTTCTCTGTTACCGCTTAAACCTGCTTTTTCGTATACCACTTCGCCGTTTTTAGTTACTACCAAAGTCCAAACTGCCGTATCCGTCTGCGTAAGCGTGAATACAAGCCATTTGTTGCTCGTATCATTACTTTCATTGTTGAAATTAAACTTCGCCGTCTTGATTGCAAACGTTACAAGCGAATAATTGTCAAGATTTACGCCAGACCAGTTTCCGCCGTGAAGCGCATCTTGCCCTGCATTTTCATATTTGTAAAGTTTTTCAAATCCGTTTGCCATTGCAATTTCCGTGCTTGCCACAAAAGACGTGCCCGTGTTAAAGTCTGTAATGTCGAATACACAGTCTTGAATAATCGTACCTACGGGTTCGATAGGCGTTTCAACACCGCGAAGTTCCGTTACGTAGATAAGCAAGTTGCCGTCTACCCCTGTCGGACTAAATCCACTGGGATTACCATAAAGAATCGCATCCAAAGCGTTATCAGTGTACGCGTCATTTGTTGCATAAGCGCCGTTCAATCCTGCTTTCGTATAAACGGTTTCGCCGTTTTGCGTTACCACCAAATCCCAAGTATCAGGCGATACTTGCGTAAGCGTAAATACAAGCCATTCATTGCTCGTGTTTGCGCCCTCGCTGTTCATATTGAAGTTTGCCGTCTTAATTGCAAACGTTACAAGCGAGTAGTTATCAAGATTTACGCCAGAGAAATTTAAACCATGGATAAATTCTGCATTCGATTCGTGTTTATAAAGACGTTCAAACCCAGGCGCAACCGCAATTTCATCGCTCACGGTAAATCCTGCACCCACCTCATCGTAAACGCAGTCTTGAATAATCGTACCTACGGGAGTAATCTTCGATACCCTTACGGTGCATTCCGTTGCATATAACCCACCGCATGCCGTTACAGTAATGGTCGTTTCCCCTGCCGCAATTGCGGAAACAAGACCGTTTTCGTCAACCGTTGCGACTTCGGGAGTGGAGCTGCTCCAAGTGAAGACAGCGTCTTTATTTAACGTCGTATCATTGGCATATGCAAATACAGGCGTTAATTTCTTGCTTGTCCCTACCGCCAAGGCTTCATCTCCCAAAGACAACGTTGCTTGGCTGAGCTTTACGTTTGCTTCTACTTGCTCAATCGAAGTATACGTATTACCGCCCAAAGAATAAGTTTTTGTATTTTTATCGTAGGATACGCCGTACGCACCATAAAGCCCGTTTTTAATCATTACTTCTAAGGTATCACCATATTTTGCGTGATCCTCAGCGTCCATATTTGCTTTACATACGACCTCGTAAACGCTTCTTGCGTTGTCTTCTTCCGTAATTGTAGTGTATTCATAGCTGTAAGCACCTGCCGTTCCTCTACGAATATAGGAAATGCCTACAAATTCTCTATGATAATTGTTGAAATACAAATTAGAAATAACTGCATTTGCATAATAACAATCATCTTCCGCAATCGTATAGAAGCTTTCTTCGCTAATTTCTATATTGATATATTTACCCGAACCGTACTTTTCTTCAAGCCAATCGGGCATATCCTTATTACTTACCTGGTAAGCCGAGTAATCTGCATAAGGAAAAATCGCAACGAATAAGCTTGCGTCCGTCGTAGTTAATTCATCATAATAGTCCTTACTAAATCTTGTTTTGAAACGCATCCCCGTAGGGTCGTTTACACGGACACCAGCGCCGTCTACCATTTCAAAAATTACGTTTTGCTGTGCCAATGCGGTTGTATTATTCAAGAAAATCACTGAAAAACACATAATTATTGCCGCAACAAATGAAAACAGTAATATACAAGCCTTTTTGCATTTTTTATTCATACAGCCACCTCCAATTAAAAATCACCATAAACATCATCTGCCGTATTGTCATATTGTCCAGGACCAAAATCGCTAGATGCTGTGATAACATCTTCTTGTATGTCCACTATTTCAATCTTTATATTGAAATATTTCCGTTTCATTAATTCAATCCTCCAATTTCTATACTGTGGCGGTATTTCCGCCACAGTATTCCATTTTATTGTCATTGTTCAACACAATATTTTAACTTATATTATGCCAAAACACCGCGAAGTTCCGTTACGTAGATAAGCATACTACCGTCTATACCCGTCGGGCTGTATCCGCTGGGATTGCCGTAAAGAATTGCGTCAAGCGCATTATCGTGATAATTCGGGTTTGCCGAGGAATCGTATGCACCTCTAAGCCCACTGTTTTCGTGTACCGTTTCGCCGTTTTGCGTTACTACCAAATCCCAAGTATCAGGCGCCGTTTGCGTAAGCGTAAATATAAGCCATTCGTTGCTTTCGTTTGCTCCCATACTATTCATATTGAAACTTGCTGTCTTCAACGCAAACGTTACTACCGAATAATTATCAAGATTTACATCCGAGAAGAATGCACCGTGAATAAAGCCATCCGTCCCTTCATATTTATGGACTTTTTCAAACCCAGGTACCCCTGCTATTTCCGTCGTTTCTTGGAAGCCGTAATCTACGTATACACAATTATCTATAATCGTACCTACAAGCTCTACGGGTTCTTCAGGGTCGGGTTCTACAACCGTAGAAACACCGCGAAGTTCCGTTACGTAGATAAGCAAG
>JAZQGK010000074.1:0-3431 GCA_045539975.1 Candidatus Scatosoma sp.
GAAATTGTTGAAAAAATATCCACGCTCGTATTATAAAAAGCGATTGCCGTTTGAAAAGAAGGACTAAGCGGAGATAGAAACGGATATTAAAATAAAGAACTGCCGCCGCGTGAAAAAAAGCCGATCCACAAGCGGTTCAGCGTGGACGGCTTTTTCGCGCGGCTTTATTTTGCCCGTTTTTCTGTTTAGTTTCGTTTTACGGCGTGCGCTTGTATCGGCGAGCGAAGCGAGCCGACTTGTATAATACAAGCGCACGCCGTAGTGCCAAGACCAAAATTTTTTATAATTTGGTGTTTCTTGCCTTGCTTTTAAGCTTAAATTGTGCTATAATAGAAAATGGAAGATTATATAGAGGTGATAGTGTGAACGTAATTAGCTTGTTTAGCGGTTGTGGCGGTCTTGATTTAGGATTTGAAAGAGCAGGTTTTGATATACCTGTTGCCAATGAATATGACCCTACTATATGGGAAACCTTTAAAGTGAATCATCCCAAAACTCGCTTAATTGAGGGAGATATTAGAAAAATATCCGCAGAAGATTTTCCAGATGAAATCGACGGCATAATCGGCGGTCCACCCTGTCAATCTTGGTCGGAAGCAGGTGCTTTACGTGGAATTGACGATTTACGCGGACAATTATTTTATGAATATATACGAATTTTAAGGGAAAAACAACCCAAATTTTTCCTTGCTGAAAATGTTAGCGGTATGTTGGCGAATCGACATTCCGAAGCCGTTAAAAATATTATTGCTATGTTTGAAGAATGTGGCTATGATGTTTCCGTTACTTTGGTAAATGCCAAAGATTATGGCGTAGCGCAAGAAAGAAAAAGAGTTTTTTATATCGGATTTAGAAAAGATTTAAAAATTCAATTCAAGTTTCCCGAAGGCTCTACAAAAGACAATAGCAAAAAAATCACTTTGCGCGATATTATATGGGATTTGCAATTTACCGCCGTTCCTGCTGGGGATAAGAATTATCATAATCTAAACGCGGAAAATAATAATGAATATTTTACAGGCGCATATTCCCCTATATTTATGAGTAGAAATCGCGTAAAATCTTGGGATGAACAGGCGTTCACGGTGCAGGCCTCTGGCCGTCAATGTCAAATACATCCACAAGCTCCAAAAATGACTTTTATTTCCCACAACAAGCGAGAATTTGTTAAGGGTAAAGAGCATTTATATCGAAGAATGACAATTAGAGAAATTGCGAGAGTTCAAGGGTTTCCCGATTCGTTCAAATTTATTTACACATGTACGGATAATGCATATAAAATGATAGGTAACGCCGTACCAGTAAATCTTGCGTATGAAGTTGCCGTTGCTATTAAAAATGTATTGAAAAATGCATAGGAGAAAATAATATGAGTGAACAAAGTAATAACCAAGGTCGTGCGTATGAATATATTTGCATAATGACTTTATGCGAGGAAATACAAAAAATTCGCCCTGCCATTGTTCTTTTGAATAGTGCCTATACGGCAAATAAAAATGCTTGGGATAGTATTTCTGCGCCACTTCAGCAAATATTAACGGAGAGCGCAAAAGCGGCTACCGCTACTATATTTGATATGGAACCTATGATTTTGGAACAAGGCGAAGATATGGTCGTTTTGAAGTTCCAAACCGATAAAGAAGGTAAAGAAGGCGACGTTAGAGATATAGTTATAGCACGTAAAGATGTTCAATGGGAAATTGGATTGAGTATCAAACACAATCATTTTGCCGTAAAACATAGCCGTTTGGGCAGAGGGTTGGATTTTGGCGAAAAATGGTTTGGTATTCCTTGTTCCGCTACATACTGGGCTAAGATAAAACCTATTTTTGATTATTTAACCGAACAAAAAGCTCTTGATAAAAAATGGAGTGAATTACCGTCGAAGGATTTACAAGTCTATGTGCCTTTATTGCAGGCATTTATAGATGAAATTGCTCGTAGCAACAAAGCAAATGCAAGCGTTCCGCAAAAAATGGTAGAATATTTGCTTGGGGAGTTTGATTTCTATAAAGTTATAAGCATTGATAGCAAACGTTTAACGCAAATCCAAACCTATAATTTACACGGAACACTTAATCAAGCGAGTAGAGTGATTAAACCCAAAATTCAAGTTCCCGTAGCGTGTTTGCCTACGCGTATAGTAAGTTTTGCGTTTAAGCCTGAAAGTACTAACACGGTAGAATTATATATGGACGGTGGTTGGCAATTTAGTTTCCGTATTCATAATGCACCTACCAAGGTTGAGCCGAGTTTGAAATTTGATATTCAAATTGTTGGTATGCCTACTACAATTATTTCAATAAATTGTTCGTGGAATAATTAAAAAGGTAAAGAAATGAAAATATATAAGCATTATAATAAAAATAGTCGAATGACTTTATTTAAAGGTGATTGCATAAAATTGTTAAAAGAAATTCCAGACGGAAGTGTCGATTTAATTGTAACATCCCCTCCATATTGTATGAAAAAGGCTTATGAGGATCCTAAAGATGATATTCAAACATTTAAGGAACTTCATAATAAAATATTTGACGAACTCTATCGAGTTTTGAAAAAGGGAGGAAGTATTTGTTGGCAGACAGGCTATCACGTATCTAATGCTAATGTTATCCCGTTAGATTATTTGGTATATGAAATATTTACTTCAAAAAATGAAAAATTATCGGATCCATTGATATTGCGAAATCGTATTGTTTGGACTTTTGGGCACGGTTTAAATAGTACCCAACGATTTAGCGGTCGCCACGAAACAATTTTATGGTTCACAAAAGGCGAGAATTATAATTTTGATCTTGATAGCGTGCGAGTTCCTCAAAAATATCCAGGGAAAAGATATTATAAGGGTGATCATAAAGGCGAATTAAGCGGAAATCCGCTTGGGAAGAATCCATCTGATGTATGGGATATTCCTAATGTGAAAGCAAATCATATAGAAAAAACAGCTCATCCTTGTCAATTTCCCTCAGCACTTCCACAAAGGCTAATAAGAGCTTTGACAAATAAAGACGAAGTTGTTTTAGATCCCTTTATGGGTTCAGGAACTTCCGCTTTAGTTGCTTTATTAGATGAAAGAAAATTTATCGGGGCAGAACTAAAAGCTGAATATTATGATATTACCCTTGATCGAATCAGTAAAGCAATAAAAGGCGAAGTAAGAATTAGAGAAGATGTTCCAGTAATAGAACCCGATTTGAACACAGCTGTTGCTAAATTACCTGAATCATTTCGTGAGGCAAGGAAAAATAAATGAAAAAATCTACACCAAAGAAAAAACGAGTGCATTTAACACCTGAACAGAAAAAAGAAAGAGCCAAAAAACAAGCAGAAACTAGAATGCGCAATAATTTTAAAAAGAAATACAAAAGCATTTTTAAAATGGCGTCATTTTGTATGATTAATAGTGAAAATAAACATTTTACTATTGGTAA
>JAZQGK010000075.1:0-4793 GCA_045539975.1 Candidatus Scatosoma sp.
CAACTCCTGCGGAAGAATTCATTGGCACGAAGCCATCGAACTTCTGTATTTTACGCAAGGTAAAGCTGTTACTGCGTGCAATTTACAAGAATACGAAGTGAAAAAAGGTACTATTGTCCTCGTCAACGGAAACGAATTACACACCGCTATTATTTCACAGCTCAATTCCGTCTATTATTGCATACAATTAGACCCGAATTTCTTCCATAATTTAATAGGGGATAAATATGTTCACTTTGAAAATATCATTCAAGATGAAGATTGCACAAAACTGCTCGATAGGCTTATCGCTATTCATTTTGAAAAGACCACTACACGCTCTATTGTTGAAAGCAAAAAGCTTGCTTACGAGTTTTTTATTCTACTTACAGAACGCTATACAAAAAATATTTTAGATGAAGGAGAATACAAAAAACAATTCAAAAAGCTTGACACCTTCCACCATATTATCGACTATCTTGATCGACATTACGTAGAAGATTTGAGCGTTGCAGAGTTATCGGCGAATTTCAATATGAGTTCCTCCTATTTCGCACATTTCTTCAAGCAGTACGCACAAAAAAGCGTAATTGAATACGTCAACGAAACGCGCATTATGCACGCCAAAAACTTTCTCGAAAAGGAAGATCTCCCCATCAGCGAAATCGCCCTCCGCGTCGGTTTTTCCGATATTAACTATTTCAGCAGAAAATTCAAAGCTATTACAGGAATAACCCCCACTGAATACAAAAAGAATTGCGGAAGAATTTAATAGCAATTCTGTTCATAAGTTTCATATATACGAGCATCGCACGACACCTTGACTTTTGCGAGTGCGCCTGCGGCGCGCGGTCAAGGTGTCGTCGCTTTTACCGACTTAAAGATCGAACTCACTAAACTCAAAAAGGCAACATTAAAGGGGTGACCGAGCTGGTCACCCCTCAAAATTTGATATGCAGTAAACAAAGAAAAGGAATTTTTTATTTTTTGCAAAAAACCTGCTATTCTAAGCACACAAAAACGGAAAAAATCCGCAAGTGGTCAAACATGTGGTCAAGCCTGATTTTTACGGCGACGGGTATCTGCCCTTGCAGGGCAGGGCGTCGAAACGCCGACGAATTTTTGCGCTTATTTTCAGCCATTATATTCGGACGTTTCTCGCGTGTAAGGAGCGTAGCGACGGAATAGCGAGCCTGTCGAGCGTCCGGGACTTGCGCCTTTAGCGGCGCGCCCCGCCCCGACGTTATTAACGTCGGGCTTTGCCTGCAAATTCCGCGTTTTTCCAAGCTTTTCAAAGCAAAGCGTTTTGCTCCCGCAAAACGGCTCCCACCCTCAAGTCCCGTCGCAACGCCGAAACAATAAAAAAATACAGCACATCAGCGATGTACTGTATTTTTTGGTTGAGGCGACGGGACTTGAACCCACGACCTTTTGGTCCCTAAGGCATAATAGAAAGTTTTTTATTTACTTTCCTAGCATTTCCAAGTCTTTCGTGTCCGCAACCGATGCTTTCCCGTACTCTTGTTCCCACTGTTTCCACGTAGTCCAAATCCGTAAATGGTCAAACATGTGGTCGTTCCGTTTTCACATCAAAAACGGTTGTAAAAAATCGAAAACGACATACCCATGTACGTATTCATTCGTGTGCAGGTAGTATAGCATACCTTTCCAAAAAAGTCAAATACTTTGCCGATTTTCTTTCCGCAAGCCTCTTAAAGCGCAGTTTTGTTTTTCAATTCTGCACTTTAAAATTGCACTTAAAAAATCTAAACAATTTTCCCTTTCACTACGCAAATTTTGATACGCAGTAAACAAAGAAAAGGGAAATTGAAAAAAATGCTGATTGAGGACATTATTAACATCGCAAGTTCATCGAGTAAAATCTTCAAACTCTTTACCTTTTGAAACGATTTTTCGGCTAATTTTAGAAAATCTCATAAATCAGCCGAAGTTTTAGGAAAAATTCCGCTTTTTCTGAAGAAAAAACAAAAACTCCCTTGACAAATTACCTATCATAGTATATAATTGTAATCAATAACAAATGATAGGCGGTATATCATGAAAGATTTAATTAAAGCAATCCGCTTTGCGGCAAATATGAATCAGGAACAGTTTGCGTCGGCACTCGGCACGACTCCGCTCTCCATCAATCGCTGGGAGAACGGAAAAACACTTCCCAACCGCATGGCGCAGACGCAATTGTACAACTTCTGCAAAGAACGTGAAATTGACGTTACACAGCTTATTATTTCCACGAAAGCATATAGCTCGGCAAGCGATAAACTCGTCCTTTATCACGGCTCTAAAAAAGGAATTACGGGAGATATCGCACCCATCAGCCGTGGTGAATGCGACTTTGGTTGTGGTTTCTATATGGGAACAAATACACTCCAACCGTTAACCTTGGTCTGCAACGAGGATAAGCCTAAATTCTATACTGTTGAACTCGATATGTCGGGCTTAAAAGTTTTGACAGTTGAAATCGGTATGGATTGGGCAATGCTTATTGCTTACTACCGCAAAGAAATGGAAAGCGCAAAAGGTACGGCTATTTATGAAAAGTACGCGCACATGGCGGATGGATACGACGTGATTATCGGATACATCGCAAACGACCGTATGTATACCGAACTTTCCCGTTTCTTTAATAAGACACTGACCGACGTTGCCCTTATCAATTGCCTTTCTGCTCTTGACCTTGGAAAGCAATACGTTGCAATCAGCGAAAAAGCATGCAAACAAATTAAGGTTTTGAAGGAAGAAGCACTTTCGCAATTAGAGCTTGCATTACTTAAAGACATGAGCGCTGAAAGAAGAAAAGAAGGAATTGCACTAGCCGAAGAAATTGAAGTGAAGTACCGCCGCGAAGGAAAATTCTTTGACGAGATATTAAGAGGTGAATGATAATGTGTAAATCACTACAACTCACGCTGTGTGATACGCAAGGCCAATTGTTTGAACTTGCAGCGGAACGCGGATATAACAGCGAAGCCTTCATCAAGGCTTTTATGACGTCGCAGGTGTCGGCGGATATGGATAAAGACTTCCACCACGTTCAATGGGCAGGCAAAGCGTATATTCTTTCCCGAATGGAAGAAGAGCTTGCCGAACAGCTTACCAAGGACGGCGAAATTTACGACAAGGAAACGCTTTATTGGGCGGGTTATATATATCGCTATTGGAGATTTTACACAGGCGAAATCAGCCGTGAGATTTACAAGCAAGCCCCTGCCAAAACGATGAAGGTTGTCTATCTCATGTACCACACCATGAGCCCTGAAATGGCAATTGACAGATTGAAAGAATCGTATACAGAAAAGAAAAACAGCGAATTGTTAAATACGCTTGATAAAGCGAAGAAGATAAAAGATGCACAAGACATAATCGAAAAGATAAATGAACTATTATCTGACTCGAGCTTATTTAGACATCAAGCAGATTCGTTACACGATAAGATTCACAAGAATATGGATTATGCTCCATATATAGCCACCGCTAAATTGGCTTCTAAGATGACGGGAAATATTCCATTTAAAGATTTACCCTATCAACCTAAACGCGCCGCACTTATTATGATACGTGATGCGATTAAAGTATATATAGCAAAAGAACTCACCGATTTAAATAGTTAAAACAAGCAGGAGAAATGCGATGATTAAAAATTTGATTAAAACTTATATTGATAACCAACCCATAAAAGTTGTTTCTATTGATTGGGATAAAAATACTTTGAAGTATGAGAAAATAAAACAGTGCCAAACGAGAACCAAGGCAGACCCCGAAGAGTTAGTTCGTGCTTATCTTATTACAAGACTAGTAAATGAACTTGGTTATAAGCCCGAAAATATCGAAATAGAAAAGGAATATGACATTGGTCGTCCTAAGGTTAATAAACCGAGAATTGATATCATTGTTCGAGATAATAAAGGAAACGCTTTCCTTTTTATAGAATGTAAGAAGCCTGAAACCTTTGAAGAAGAAAAAGAAGAAGCAATCGAAAAACAGTTATTTAATTTGGCGGGCGCTGAAGTTGCTTTAGGCAAATCAATAAAGTATTTGGTATATTATACCTACAAAGAATTTGCGGACAAGCTTCAAGATAACTGTTTAATTATAGACTATAAAAAATTCTCGTCTTTCTCTGATTGGGGAAATTCAAGAGATTGTTCTAACGATATCCCTACTCGTTATGGCAAGGCTCAAAAGAAACCTTATATTAAGGGTTCAGAAAAAGATTTAGAAACTAACTTTACCAATAAAATGTTAGAACAACTCCAAAAAGACTTGCACAATGTCCTTTGGGGTGGTGGCGGCACAGATGATAATGAGATTTTCTCTTCTTTAACCAACTTAATTTTAACCAAGATTCAAGACGAAGATGAAAAAGAAGATGGGAATATTTATGATTTTCAGGCTCTAACATTTGAAAAAGATGGCGATGAGGAATTTGAAACTAACGAAGTTCTTTTTGAAAGAATAAATAATTTATATAGAAGAGCATTAAAATACAAACTGAATATTACTGATGAATCTGAGTTAAGCAAATCTTACGTTGTTGATACTAAAAAGTTCTCTCTTTCAAAATTAAAATATACTGTGCAAAAGCTTGAAGGGTTATCTTTTGTTGATGGAAAAAATAGTTTAAGCGGTAAAGATATATTAGGTGATTTCTTTGAAGGAATAATTCGCAATGGGTTTAAGCAAAGTAAAGGACAATTCTTTACTCACATAAATATAGTTCGCTTTATGTTGTGGGCTTTGCAAGCTGATAAACTTGCGATAAAAAGAATTAAGGAAGACCATGAAATTCCGTA
>JAZQGK010000076.1:0-2595 GCA_045539975.1 Candidatus Scatosoma sp.
GCTATTCATTAAAATAAGTATTATACGGTAAATTTTACCCCGAATGATAGTAACACCTTTGCTTGTTTTTCCAAAATTCTCACTTGCGTTATACGAGCTAACTATGCACGATTTCAACGTTAAATCCCGTGTTTTTTAGGATATCAACCTTAACCGTATCGCCCATATACGAAATTGCAATCTCCAATTCTTTGCCGTTGCGTTTATACACCCCTTTTACCTTATTTACTCCCGCGAATTTTTTGGGATTTATGACAATACGATTCGGGTCATCCATATTCGGGTTGACTTGTAAACCGAGTATATATTTATAAAATACAGCGGAAATATCTCCCCAAAAATGATGGTTCATAGAACCGAATTCACCACCGTCTTTTCTAAGCAAAGAATTTTCCCGTCTTTCCCAAAACGACTCGCCAAGTGTACTATAACCAAGTTTTATCCAGTAATAATAGCTGGGATACGCATCTTGCGTAATTAGCTTTAACGCAAGATCTTGATATCCGCCTTCACAAAGCACCCTAAACAATACTCGCGCCCCGATAACGCCTACACGAAACGTATCGTTATCTCGATGAATGCGTTCTACAAGCTCTTTAATCGCTTTTCTTTTTTCTTCGCCTTCGAAAATGCCAACGTCAATGGCTTTTGCCTGCGCTGTTTGTGTAGGCGCATCCACCGCACAGCCTTTTACGTGCAAGTCTTTAAAGCTCTGCTTGATTTGTCTTTCCAATAAAAGACACTCTGCACTTTTCTCTTTTTCTTGTATTTTCTCAAAGATAAAGGAGGCTTTTTGACAAATTTCTATCGCCATTAACATATCCGTAATCTCTAACGGAGTTGTATACGCAACGTTATATGCAGCATTGCAATCACACCAATCCCCTAAACCGAAGGCGATTCCCCCATTATTATTTATCTTTGTTTTTAAATAACGCACGTACCGATAGATTGCTTCAGCGTTATCTTTCAGAATTTGCTCATTCCCCGAAAAACGATAAATTACGTAAGGTAACTCTACAATGACGTAATCCCATGCAGGACCATTGCCCCATTCAAATCCCCAACCCGCAGTTGGTACGATTCCCGGAAACGCGCCGTCTTCACGTTGCGCAAAGCGCACATTTTTTAACCACTCCTCCAACTCTTTACTGCAATCAAAATTATATAAAAATTGCTCGCAAGAAATAGCAATATCTGCCGTCCAACCGTTTTTTTCGCGATGCGGACAATCGGTGGGAATGTGTATAAAATTGCAGTAATCGCTTCTTACGGTCATCTCCTGCAACGTATTGACCACTTGATTATCACACCAAAAGGTATTGGAAGAGCCAAAATCCGCGCGATAAACAACCGCAGTCAATAAATCGTCGGTAAGCTGTTCCCTTTGAATTCCCTCCACGTACACGTATCGAAAACCGTGGTAAGTGAAATACGGCTTGTAAGTCTCTACACCCTCGCCCTTACACGTGTAATAATCCGTATGCCACAAGTCTTTATTCTCCAACGCGCATACTATGTTCTTTTTATATAAAATTTGTCCTTCAATCAGCGCTTCACCGTACTCTATGCGGATTTTTTGAGCGTACTCACCACGGATTTTTAATTCGGCTACCCCCGCAATGCTTTCGCCAAAGTCAAACAGATATCCGCCGTCGCTGTAAATGATTTGCTGCGCTTTTTTTCGCTCCGTTTCTACAATCGGCGTAACGTCCGAAAGTACTGCCCTCCCAAGCGGAGTTTTTGCTTTTTTTACCTTATGCCATTTACTGTCATCATAACCAACGCAAGACCAATTTTCAATTTCTTTTTCTTTCCTTGCGTCATACCATTCCCCGATTCTTAAATCGTTAAAAATAATGGGGGATTGCGCCGTTTTGAATGCAGTCGCATCTAAAATAACAGAATCGTTTTCTTGAACGCAAATCGCAAATTTGGGAGCAGAACGGAACTTTGCCTTATCAAAGCCCCAAACGCTGGTATAACTATTCAAAAATCCGTTGCCGAGCATTACCCCAATTACGTTTTCGCCTTTTTGCACGTATTGGCTCACGTCGTAGGTATCGTAATACAGCAAATCATCAGGGTTAGAGATATAGGGCGCGAGCTTGCTTCTCGTAATTTTTTGCCCGTTTATAAATAATTCATAAAAGCCCAATCCACAAATGGTCAACGTGTACTTTTTGGATTGCTCACCGCAAAATACCCCCCTAAAAAGCGGGGCGGGAATAGGATTTTCTATCCCTCCGTATTCTTCCGTTGCGCAAACGAATTTTGTACAAATCATAATCCCCAACCTCTTTTGACTTTATCGCTCGTTTTTAATCTTTCGATAACATCTCAATACATTTAGCGAGCATACGCAAAACGTGGAACGGACCTTTATACATATGCCCTTTGCAAGGGGGTTCGGTAGGCTTGCCGTCTCTTCTTAAATAACCGAACCATTCCCCGTAAGTCGGGTCGGAGAAATGCTTAAACGCATAATCCGTTACCCTTTCAAACCAATGCAAATACTTTTCTTCGCTGTATTCTTTATAGAGCTTTAACGAAGCAATCACCGCTTCATTATGCGGCCACCAGAGCTTCATGTCG
>JAZQGK010000077.1:0-2632 GCA_045539975.1 Candidatus Scatosoma sp.
TACGTATTCCGTTGAGGCACAATCTGTCGGGCTTCCTACGGCGATGAGTTATGTGCCTGAGATCGAATATAATATGATTGACCGTAATGCTGATTTGATGCAGGAATACGGTTTGCAAAAATATTCCGACGGCGTAATTCAGGTAGGGGGCAATATCCACAACTCGACGTTGATACTCAATCCTGACACATATTACTCTACGTATGCCGACTGGTATGCAACGAAAACCACAAAAATTCTCTCGTGGCAAAGAACTGAACTTATTAAGGATTTGTCGGGTAAGGCGGCAGAGCTTTGCTACACCGCGCACGGCAATGCTACGGCGTATAACGCAATGGTAGAAGCGGCGGCAAACGCCATTGTGGAAGCATTTAAGGAAAATCCCACGCAAAATCGCGCAAGCTTCTCTGTTAGAGACGGGTACTATTATTGTAATTGTACCGCTTGCCAGGCGAAGGGGAACACTTCGGATACGCTTGTAATTTTCTTAAACGACGTATGTACAAAGGTAGCAGAGGGGTTAGCTGGCGATGCGCGTCAAAACACCTTCAAGATTATCACGCTTGCATATCATCAAACGAATGCAGCTCCTAAAAATATCTCTTCTCTCACGAATTATTCGTCGTTTAAAAATCACATTGAATTGTGGTTCGGTGATAGCTACGGTGATTATACCGATGGTTTGAAAGATAGCAGCAGTGCGAAAAACCAAGAAATCTATGCGAATTTCCAAGCTTGGACGAATTTGGTAGGCGATGCAGACGTATTGCTTTGGGTGTACTATACAAACACCAAGAACGGTTTTGTGCCTTATAATACGTTTACGGCAATTCGTGAAAACTACGCAATGGCGTATGACGCCGGCGTTGATTATCTCTTCAACCAAACGATTCAAGGTAGAACGGGTTGGACGATGTTGAAGCATTATCTTATTTCGCAACTGGCGTGGAATGCGAAACCCACGGATGCGGAATGGAACGGTTGGTTGGATACGTATTTTGCAAACGCATACGGAAACGGCGCAACGGCGATGCGCAACTGGTTTAACGATTGGCTGAATGACAGTTTGGGCGCATATGCAACGGAAGACAGCGATCCTGCTCTTCATAGAGATATGCTGACGACGGCGAACTTCCCGAAGGCAACGTTGGAACAATGGATTGCTTATGCTGACGCGGCATTGCTTAATCTTGATAAAAATGACCCGAATTATACGCAATACTATAATAATATTATTTTAGAAAAGCTCTCGCCCGAATATCTTTTAATCGAATTGTACGGTATGACGGCTGACTATGCCGAAGAATTCGTATGGGGAGTAGGTGCGTGGGGTATCACGCATTTGGGCGAAAGCGTAACGATTGACGCTACGTTGGAAGAGGTCCGCGCAAGCATTGAATCGGCGACGATTTCCGATAAATTCTATGCGGAATTGCAAGCTGACGGTACGTATTTAGTAACCCTTGAAAACGGTAATATCAAAGCAGGCACGACCTATACGTTGACGGGTGGTACGACTGTTTCCAGTATTACGGCGGCAACGGATGGCGAACTGTCTGTTTACCTCAATACTTCTGTAACGGTAGGCGTTGCAAATACTGTAACGGTAACAAGCAGTGATTATGCAGTCACCTTCAATAACGTTATTGCGGTAACGAAGATTTTGAAGACGGCGGAGGATATTAACGTACTGAATGGCGCTGCGGTAGGCGCAGGCAACTATGTAACAGGTTACTACTTGCTTGGTAATGATATCGATTGTGCAGACGCATTATATGAAGCGAATTCGTATTCTACGGGATTCTTCAGGGGCGTATTTGACGGTAATAATTATACGATTAGCAATATTAAAGTTGGTTCGTGCGGTATTTTCGGGGCATTGTATGCGGCGACAATCAAGGACGTGAACTTTACGAACGTATCCATTGTTGCAACCGCAAACAACTTCAACGGCTTGCTTGCAGGTTCTGTAACGAATAATTCGACGATTGAAAACGTCAATGTAAGTTTCAAGGCGATCGAATGGCCGTATGCAAACAGCTATGCGGATAATAAGATGACGGGTCTTTTGGCGGTACGTTGGAACAATACGGCGCATACGGTAAGAAACGTGACGTTGGATGCTGGGGCATTGACGATCACGAACGCACTCGGCTTTGAGATTTCTAACGTGACGTTTGAAAACGTAAACGTTTTGGCGAACGACGTAACCTTGATTGCTTGTACGACGGCGTATGATAATACGAGCAAATTAAGCGCTTGGCCCACGGGCGTAACCTATACGGATACCTATGAAGAAAGTACGATTAGTGAACAGTTCTTTGCAGAAGCGGGTGTAATATCTCTTGAAAGCGATAAATTTGTCGTTGGCGAGATTTATACCGTAACGGTTAACGGTGCAACGGTACAGACGGTTGTTGCGGAAGCAGGCAAACTCACTGCAACGGTTGGCGGAATGGCAACAGGCATAGTGAGCGTAGCTTGTGAAACGGATGGCAAGCTCATTACCTTTACCAACGTGCTTTCTGTAACAAAGATTTTGAGAACGGCGGAAGATTTGAGAGTCTTGAACGCATATACGGCGTCTGGTAATATCACGGGCTACTATATCCTCGACGGCGACGTTGATTGC
>JAZQGK010000078.1:0-6906 GCA_045539975.1 Candidatus Scatosoma sp.
TCAGGGGTCAGTTCTTCAAACATTTTTATATGATCTGTATATACAGCGGGCCGTTTACCCGTCTTTTTTTCAAATTCATCTGCGAGGGATATTGCTTTATCCTCATAGGGATCGCATACACCCACCGTTTCGTAAGCGTCAATGGTCATTACGGAATTACCCGTGCCGAATGCCCTATGTCCACAACCACAAAATACTGTACGAATTTTTTTCATGATTTCTTTCTCCGTGCTTTTTCATAGAACTGTGGGGATACGGATTTTCACCGTATCCCCTTTTGTTCTATTTTAATTGTAAGATTCTAATTTGCTAAAATCTTCTTACATCCGTTTATGCCGCCGCTTGTACAGTGATACCGTCAACTGCATCAAAGCTCTCAAAACCTGATGTCAAGGAAAGGTTGGTCACGTTGCCCGTTACCGTTACGTTGCTGAACTTAATCCATGCCGTCATACCAGGCAACAAAACGGGCATATCAATACTCGTCGTAATGTTCACGTTCGTAAACGAACCGTTTCCGCCAAAAGCATTTGCAAAAATCGACATACTGCCTGCCGTACCTGCATTTGCTTTGCCGTTTTTAATTTGAATGTTAACGTCCGTAAAGGTTACGTTATACGCCGCGTAAGCAATCAATGCCGAACCGTTATTCCAACCGTCAGTAATGGTAATATTCTTAACCGTTGCACCGTTCATTGTGCCGAACAAACCAACGTTGCCCCACTGCGAGCTGTTTGCCGCAACCGTATAACCTCTACCGTCCAACGTACCTCTGAATGCAACCGTGCTAGCCCAACCTCTCTTTGCGTTGGTTACCGCTGCAAAGCCTTCTTCACTGAAAGATACGTTGTTCGTAAGGATATAGTAACCATAGATATCCGCGTCAACACAAGCCACCGTCGTGTTCAAATCTTGCATCGTAGACAGCGCTTTGGTTACAAGCGTTACGGGAATGGTAATCACCGCGCCTATTGCGCCCTTAGATGCGTTTACAACAATCGTTGCCGCGCCGTGTTTCGTGAAATCGTTCTTAATGTCATCAGGGATTGCAAGTGCAGAAGCGTTCGTTCCCAAATCATTCTCGCCGAGCGTGATAGAACTGATCGTATAATCTGCATATTCCCCAAGATCCAACGCGTACGTGCTACCGCTAAGAATAATATCTTGATTCTCAAACGTTACTTCTATCTTTGCCGCTTCTTGCGCTACAGTAATACCTTCAAGCACCGTTGCGCCTTCTACTGGCCAACCTTCTGCCGTGTAAACGGTAATTTCTTCCGTCGAAGAATCCTTCTTGTGCCCAATTTCCATCATCGTAGACTTGCCGTCCAAGTTTACTTGACAATTTTCAAACGTCGTATTATACAAACCGAACCACTTACTGCAACCGCCGAACAAGGAAGTAATATTACTATTTTCAATATTCACAACTACGTTCTTTAACGTACAATTCATAAATCCGTCGTATGCAAGAGGGTTATTATCCGCATTCGTTTCGCCACCGCTAATTGCCGTTTGATTTTTCAGGTTAAAGGTTACGTTTTCAAACGTCGTACCCACCGCAGCTCTACCAAGAACAAATCTATTCCAACCATAGTAAAGATTATTCGTTTGCGTGAAGGAAATGTTCTTCAATACAGCACCGTTACCAAGCGCACCAAAATGACCGTTCGTCCACCAAGAAGCTTCCGTACGTACGTCGAAGCCTTTGCCGTCAATCGTACCGAGGAACCCTACGGTACCGCTCGTGTTTAAAGTCATTGCTGCGGGATTACCTGCATTATTACCCAATGCAGCCAACGAAATATTATCCGTAAGTACATAGTAGCCATACACCGCGCCCGTAGCGTCACTCGTTTGTACCGCTGCGCGCCACTCATCAGCCGTCGAAATCGTGTCCGTAATGAAGACTACGGGAACCGTTACGGTGTGTTCACCCTTTCCGTCTTCTACCACTACAACCACTTCGTTTTCGCCGTGGAGTGCTTTTTCAAGATTCGTCACGTCAAGAGCAGCAATATCCGTACCGAGGCTGATTTCTTCTCTCGTCGTTACCCATTCTTCGTCTACTTTTTCACCCGTTGTCTTTACAACGTAAATTTTCTTAACCGCCGTGTAATCGCTAATCCCAGCCAAGCTGAGCGCTACCGTTTCGCCATAGAGCGTAACTTCCTGACGGGTTTCGATTGCCTTATTGAAAATATAGGTTTCATCAACCGCACCGCAAACACACGTCAACTTGTCAACGCTTGCGTCGGAAGTATCCAAAATGGTATATTCGTGTGCTTTTAATTCGCCGTGTTCCTCACCGCAAACTTCACATTTTGCTTTTTCCGTACAGCTTGCTTCACCGCCGGTGTGACCTTCCATTTCTTTCGCATCGCCACATACGCATTCGTTCCAATGCCCGTCTGCGTTATGTTTCAATTCGGTATATTCATGCGCCGCTAATTCGCCGTAGTCGCTACCGCAATCTGCACACTTTGCTTTTTCCGTACAGCTTGCTTTGCCTCCATTATGTACGCTTTCTGCGCTGATTACGCCGCATTCGCATTCCTTCCAATGCTTTTCCTCATTCGTAAGGAAGTCACCAAAGCTGTGCGCTACTTCGTTAATCTTATGACCGCATGCGCATTCTTCCCAATGGTTATTGTCGTCATTCTTTGCTTCGTAGCTGTGAGCCGTTACTTCACTTTGTGCCCCGCAAGAACATTCGTTCCAGTGGTTGGTTTCGTCATTTTTCGCTATGGTATACTCGTGTGCTACCTTCGAATTTTCATCTACATCACCGCAACCGCATTCATTCCAGTGATACGTATCATCTTTTTTCGCTACGTTATAGATATGTTCGCCTGCATTGCCGTAAGACTGTCCACATGTTTCACAAATCGCCTTACCGGTACATGCCGCTTCACCGCCACTATGCGCACCTTTTTCACTTTCCTCACCGCATTCACATTCTTTCCAATGGTTGGTCTCATCACCCTTCCAATCACCATAGGAGTGAACGTGCGAGCTGTCCTCGCTTGCTTCGCTGGACGATTCACTTGACACTTCGCTTGAAACCTCGCTGCCGCTATCGTTTCCGCTCGAAGATTCATTTGAACTCGACGCGCCGCATGCCGCAAAAATGGACATACATGCAAGCATACTTAAGAGAGCCAAAAGTTTTCTTTTCATAAATTTTCCTCCAAATTTATCCTTATTGCTTAATTTATAACGTTTTTACGGATAATTCCGACGTTAACGATTGAGAAATATAACGGGTATGTACGCTTGCGTATATCTACCCAATGCGCCAATCTCCAACAATACCTTGTTGGTTGACTGGAGGTTTTCGCCTGCCTTGACCGTAATTTCCACCTTTTCTGAAATACAGTCAGCCGTAACCGGCGTCCAATGCGGCGCTAAAACATCAAATTCCGTTTTATCCGCCGTAAACCCTTCGGGCAACCAAACTTTGATACGTATCATGTTTGGTTTGTTTCCATACGCCTTTACGTTATTGATAATTTTAACAGAAATCTTCTTTTCTTCATTCGGAGCAATATCCGTTCCGTTTTCGTAGGAAACAATCGCCGTTGCATAACCGAATTTCGTTTGGAAGGTGTTTTCCTTCATACTAAACAGCGAAGCTCGCATTGCATCCGTTTCTTCATTCTTACCGTAGGGAAGACTTAATTTATCCAGCTCTTCTTGCGTGTACTCGTCTTTGCCGTCCACAAGTTCCACTTTCGACGCATTCATTTGATTGAAACGAAGCACCGACGGCGCTAACGATACTACCTTTTCCGTAAGCTGTGTACACGTCGTAATTCTCGGCCACGAAAGGCAGGTATTAATCGTACCCGTCACGATATCGTCGCCCATGTATTCGCACCAATCCTTGGGCAAGCCTGCGCTTCCGTACATAATACCAAGGATAGAACCTACCGTACCTGCCGTGCAGTCGGTATCGTCACCGCAGTTGATTGCCGTTATCATGGACTTCTTGAAATCGCCCTTACCGTAAAGAATACCAAGCACGACGTACGCTACGTTAGAAGGTGCTTGGAACCATCCGTCGCCGATATCGGCATTCGCTTCCAAAACGGCATTTCTCGCTTCTAACCAAGTTTTCCCTTCATCATAGCATTGCATTACCAAGCGCACCGATTGCGCCATTCTGCTTTCCGCAGGAATTTTCGAAAGCCCGATTTCAATCAGCTTTCTTACGTCGGAAATCACAAACGCCGCACTTTCCAATGCCGCTACAAACGCCGCCGCATAAGTACCTTCCCCCATACCATGGTCCACTTTTGCGTCCTCAATCGCATAACGAACCGCCAAATCGGGGTAGCCAGGCGCAAGCGTTGCCCACACCTCCGTACGAATCCACGCGCCGTTAGAATGCTTCCATTCGTTGCGCATATCTCCGCAAACGGGTGGCTTTACACCCCTTTCCATGTTCAATCTTGCGATGCCGTATTCGTTCCAGTAGCCCGTGATAAAGGAAAGCCAATATTCACCCAAGACTTCCGCCGTGATATTTCTCGGACCTTCAAATTCTACGGCGTGCAACCAAATGAGCTGCAAATCCAAATCGTCATTTGGCAACACTTCGTTTTGCTTCGTCGCAAAACCTTGAATGTCCAAAGTTTTGCGAACACCTTCGTAAGGACCGCCCATTGTCCCGCCGATATTCTTGCCGACCCAACAAGCGTATACCTTATCTTTATAAGCGTTAAAATTTAATTTCATAATTTTACACCTTTTTATTCAGCATCCGTCCATACAACGCCGTTTGCGCTGATTGACCAACTACCAACCTTCGTTACTACCGCAGACAATGCAGAAAGATTGTCATAGCGTTGAACGCCTGCATAATACAAGTATTCTTTGCCTGCAAATTTACCCGTATTATCTTTATCGTTGCTTGCATAAATAGCTACGTTTTCTTTAATTTCACCGGTCGCAAGGTCTTCTTGTCTATGCATTGCAAGAGGTACGATTGCGGATACGACGTAAACATTTGTAAGGTTCGCCGCCGCGCCTTTCTCTCGGTCATGTTCAAACAATGCGCCATAACCATACTGCGGCGTTGCCGTAAAGTCAGTGGAATCAATCACCATCACTACGTTATTGATTTTAATTGCTGAGTTGTAAATGTAAAGAAGCCCTGCCGCTCTATTACCGCCCGGCTGTCTAAAGTCTGCAATGTGAATATAAACGTTTTCAATCGCAGAAGACGAACCGTAACCCGCCATCGACATAAATGCGAGGAGTGCGGTATTCTTCCAGTCGCCGCCTGCCAATACCGTTTCCGTAAATGCGATATTTTTGATGACTGACGTTGCGCTTAAACAGCCAAGTAAGCCGTTTTCGCCGACCTTCATACCGATGATCTTATGACCGTTTCCGTCCAAAGTACCATCAAAATATTGCAAAGTAGGGTTCGTGCCGACGGAAGGATTATAAACGTTCTTCCATTCCTTTTCACCCGTGCAAACAACGTCGTTCTTTAAGATGAAATAGCCGCTGACAACACCGTTTGTTGCATCAAACGCCGCCAAATCGCTCTCTTCGTCGATAACCTTCGTGTATGCTTCCAAATTAAGAATATAATTGACTTTTGCCGTAAAAATAACAACCTGAGCCTCTGTCATCTTATCCTTTAAGGTCGCTACGCCCAAGATTTTGTTATTTTCAACCTTGAGTTGCGTACCGTTTTGGTAAGCATCCGTAATGACAACGTTCGTCGTACCGAAAATTTCTTCAAGGGGCAAATCGCCATCCATTGCAGAGAAATATTTAATGGTCTTTTCGTATTCAACCGTTTCTACTTCAACAAGCTCGCCCTTCCATTCAATACCAAGCTCACTTATCGTCCAATAGTTTTCATCGTCGCCAACCTTCGCAACGGCATTTGCCAAAGCCATGAAGTTGTCGTAACGATTCACACCCGTATAGACGTATTGTCTTGCGGATGCGTCCTCAACCTTTCCGTCGTTGCTAGCCCAAATTTTCGCCGTGTTTGCGCCATAAGCGGTGTTACACATCATCGGAGTCCCTTCCGCTGCAATCACGTATACTCCGGTAATTCTGCTGCAACTATTTTTCCAAACCTCGCCGTTGTTGTACACAGCCCATTTGTCGCAACCAAATAACGCGCCGTAGGTGTTACCGCTAACAGAACCAACCGTCATGGTTACCGCGCTCAAATCTACGATAACGTTTCTGATATAATCCCAAGCGCCCTTATCCCAGAATAACGAGCCCGGACGTCCTGCCGCATTAAACTTCTTCACGCTAACGTAAATATTTTCAACCGTTGCAGGAACGTAGTAACTAGACATCGAAGTACCAGCCAAAATCGCGGAGTTGTAGCCTGCAAGATTGACGTCTTTAAACGCTACGTTTTTGATGACTGCGCCAGGGCCAATACAACCAAATACGCCGCCTTTAAAGGGATTTACATTGGTATCAATATTGGAAAACGTCGGGTTCTTCAGCGCGTAACCGTTGCCGTTAAATACCCCCGTAAAGGTACCCTTACTGCACAACGATTTTTGGCATTCGATATCGTTTTTCAAAATCACGTAGCCGCTTTGATCGGTATTGAAGAATGCCAAATCGCTTTCTTCGTCGATAACTTTTTTATATGCTTCTACGTTGACGAGATAGCCTACCGTCTCGTTATAAACGGTAATTTGCGTTTGCGTCATCTTTAACTCGTCCGTTTCCAAACCGAATACAAGGTTGTTGTCAACCGTGAGCGCCTTTTCACCTTGATATGCGTCAAAAAGCGTAACGTCCGCACCGAAAATTTCCGAAACGGGCAATACACCGTCTACCGCGGAGAAATATTCCACAGTAGATTCATACGTGGCTATCGGTCGAGATACCGTTACGGGAATGCTCAACGAA
>JAZQGK010000079.1:0-6967 GCA_045539975.1 Candidatus Scatosoma sp.
GGCCTCCGACTTGACGGTTAATCGGAACATGACGTTAAACGTTATTTACACGCATAGATAATATGTGCGCTTGCAGGAAAGAGCCCTTAAGGGCTCTCCTGCAAAAGAAAAGGAGCAAAATGATAAAAGCAAGAAAAAAATTAGTGCCGATATTATCGTTTGTGGCCGGTTTGGTTGCCCTTTTGGGGGGATTCTCCCTGCAAGGAGTCAAGGCGAGCGCGGCTGCGGAAGAAACTGCGATTAAGCAGGTTACTTTGCAGAACTTTGAGTATTTTAACATCTACTCGGAGGATTCGCAAAACATACCGATGGGTATGGCAAAATACGGGATGCTGTTGCGTTTTGACGACGTGCTTTCGGATGACCGTTCGGAAATTAACGGCGGAATTAAAGCGTTGAATCTTGTCGAGCAATATGGCAAAAATATATACGTCAACGATATGCCCCTTACTTTTTATAAAGGGGCGGAAGTTTGCTATTATTTTGAAGAGTATATGTGGATATATATCCCGAATTTGGATATTTATCGTAAAATTTCGGTAGATGAATCCTTCCAGTTTGAGGATAGAATGATTCAGCCGTTTGCACTGTATTCTATGTATAACGATTACGGTTTTAGCGTTTGGACGGATAGTGCCGATGGATTCTTGGCAACGAAAACGCAAGAAGTCGAATTCAAGGGGATCATGTTCAACAACACAGGTTATAAATATTTCAGTCCGAAAAACGGCTTGTTGTTGGAATTTGATATTAAGAACGACAAAGGCGAGTGGTTGAACAAGAACCTTTCGAATACCATCACGGAAAAAGACGGTGGATGGATGGAATATAATCTTTTAGAATGGAATGAAGCGCTTGGGGAAAACGAGCAACACGGCTCGATTAAAAATACGTTCCTGGGTGCAGGCGCAAGCGTAGGCGAGAATATTTTCTTGGATGGCATTCCTTTCAAAGATATTCCTGGTGCGGAAATTTCCTACCATTCGGAAAGATTCTTGTGGCTTTATACGCCTAATATGATTGACTATTCGAAGATAGAAATCAATGACGGTACGCTGTTTTTGGATTCTTATTTACCAGCAGTGACGCTCTATTCCAACGGCAACGCATGGGTGGAATACGATCCTAACGCTTCAAGGGCAAATACGACGGGGGTAGAATCCGTTTCTTATGCGGGGATTGAATGGAATAACGCCGACTATGATTATAGAGGCGGTAAAAATGGCGTTTTGATTCGTTTTAGCAAGAATTTATCGAAGATTCAAAGCGAAATTGAAGGCGGTATAAGAACAATCAACAAATTGAATACGGCAATCGGTAATCACGTAAAATTAAACGGTACTCCGCTTGCTGCGATTGACGGCGCGGAAATTAGTTATCATAGCGAGCAGTTTTTATGGGTTTCGCTCCCGTCGGATGCTCTAACTTTGGACGGCGGCTTCCCTTGTTTAACGATTGACGCAAACACCGAATTTTTAAACGCGGAACTTCCCGAGTTGGCGCTCTATTTTGACGGTAGCTACTGGCAGGAAGAATTGCCGAATGCGGACAATTTCGCAACAACCCAGTTTAGGGATATTATGCATAATAACGTGACGATTGACGGAAACGAGGGTTATGCATATACCGTACTGACGTTTGCGGACGATTTTACTTGCGTGGAATCAAGCCGTCCTAACTTGGCGCAAACGGGGGATGCTGGACAAAAAATCATCATCAACGGCAAGAGTTTGAATGAGTTATACAAGAAAGACGTCAACGTTCGTTGTACGTTTATTGAAGCATACGGAAATAATACTTTGCAGTTAATAGTAAGAAAGGCCGACTTGTGTCCGACGGCGGAATATCCTATTACAACGTTGACGGTTGTAGACGGAATGAAGGCAATGGATAAGGCTCTTGAAGGATTTACGCTTTACTTGGTAGACGGCAAGTGGTCGCAAACCAGCGCGCCTTCCGCTCCCGCAGGTGAAGATAGGAAAGCCCCGCATCTTTATTATTACGGGGAAGACGAATATCAAGTACTTGTAGGCGAAGAAAGTATAAACTATGCGGCGAATGCGCTTGCATTTGACGAAATCGACGGCAAGTTGGCTTGCAAGGTTGTATTCCCTGACGGCGCACTTACGAATGGAAAGTGGAATCGCGGCACGTGGCAGGTAAAACTTGTTGCGACCGATGCAAAGGGCAATCAAACGGAAAGAGTGATTTTGGTTACGGCAATTCTTGCCGAGGAACAATACTTGTCCATCTACGTAAATGGTATCTTCTCGTATAGAGCTCGTTATGGCGAAAAGATTCGGATGGACAAATCCGAAGAATTGAATAGAGGCAATCCTGAAAAAGTGGACAGCGCAACCAGCTATTTTGTATTCACAGGTTGGACGTTTAAGGGCGAGAAATGGGATTTTGAAAATGATATTGTAACCGAAGACGTTTATCTTTCGCCGACGTTCAAAGAATACAAGCGTTTATATACCTTGACCATACAAGACGACAATGGTATACTTGATACTTTGACGGTAAAATACGGTGACATAATCGAGCTTTCGGACTATAAAAAAGAAGGCTATACGCTTCTTGCGGAAATTGACGATACGATTATCAACCGAGTGACAGTCAACGGCGATTTGATTGTCAAGTTACACTACAAGCCAGTGGGCCGCGAAAGCAACCTTGTATCAGGGATTTGGATTTTGCTTGGCTGCTGGGCAGGAACGGCTTTGCTCGCGGTAGCAGGAGTCATACTTTATAAAAAATCTAAAGAAAAGGCAGGGAAAAAGCAATGAAACGTGTAGCTTATAAAAAATCTGTGCTCGTTTTAGCTTTGACGGCTTTGTTGTTCCTTGCTTTGGCTTTGTTCGGCTTTGGTATGAATGCGGACAAAAAGGTATTTGCAGCGCAAAGCGACTATGTTTTAGATGCAAAGCAATTGTCTTTTGAGGGCAAAGTCGATGCGGCGAAGAAGGATACGGATAACCTTTTAAGTGCAGGTAAGGATAACTATATCATCCAAACGCACGTAGATAAAACGAACCCCAGCGTAAAGTTGCTCGCTTCGGGGTATGCGGATCAAATCTACGGCGGGGACAATGATGCGTTAAGAATTGAAATCCGATTGATGTTCAATCGTTGGCCTGACATGGGCTACGGCGGTTTTTCGAGTGATGCAACGTATATTGCGTTTAGCATTTATAGTTCTTCCGATACGGGTTTTGAAAATCCGATCGTTACCTCTACGCAGTACGATTCGCTCGGTAATTTTGTGCGCACTTTCCAAGTAGCGCCCGAATCGGTTAGTAATTACCGTGGGAAATTGCAGGATTTTGTTTTGCGCGTAGAAAGCGACGCGACCTATTGGACGTCTGCAATTATCGTCGATTACGTAAAAATCGTCTTCACGCAAAAGGATATCCTCTACGCAGGGGAAACGCTGGCAAATGTAAACCCTGAAAATATCACGGACGAAAATGTAACCTGGACGGAGGCAGAGGGGTATTCCGATACCTATATTGATGCGGCAAACTACGGCGGGCTTTATGCCTACGTTGATAATCCCGCATTCGTGCCTCTTCGCAAAGAGAAATTCCCGAATGCAAAATGCGTGCTTGAATCGGATGGCACGGAAACGCTTTTGCTTAAAAACGTTGTGTTTGCTTTGAACGTAGGGAAAATTTCCCTTGACGGCTACGAGCAGTTTATGATGGATATATTGCTGACGGATAAACGCGCGATGGGCAACCACACCTTGTATTTATACGGCGGCAACGTCGAGAAATTTGTGGATGCGAACGGCAATCCTGTCGGTTATGTAGCAAAAGTAACGGTTGAGAGTTACGAACAAGGCTTCCATAATAAGTTTATTGTGGAAGGTGAGGATCTGCAAAAGTTGGCGGGTAAGGACGGGCTCGTTTCTACTCTTTACGTTTTGTATCACGGCAATACGTTAGATACGGCAACGGAAATAGTAGGGCTTCGCAACGGTTCGCAAATTTGGATTAACAAGATCCAATTTTTGCAGGCGGGCGAAACGGAAACGCCGACCATCGGCACGAAACGCAATGCCTACGACTTGTCCGACCTGCTTCCCGTTGGGGAAAGTGTAAATATTGTCAATAAAGCGGCTAACGCAGGCGACGTTATGTCGAATGCTGCTTTGGCGAATAAGAGCATTGACGAATTATCCTTCACCGTAAACCTTGATAGCGGCGAAAATATTGCATTCCTTTTTTATGCAAATGGCCGCAAAGCAGTCAACGAATATGCGGAAGGCGGTATTCTCTTCTCGTTGTCGAATGAAAAAGTAGAAATCAGCGCGCATAGAAACGGTGCGGAAACGAAATCCGTTTCTATTACTCCTGTCCATGCGTTTAGCGGCGGGAAGGCAGTAAAGATAGAGTGTATTCCCTACTATATGAATTCGGTAGAAGCAGGTTTCTATTGTACGATATGGGTAGGCGGCGAAAAGCTTGTTGCGGATTATTTCAGTGCGGATGATTTGGAATTTGGCAACACTTTCCATATGTGCTATATGGCGCAGGACAAGGATTTTTCAGTGGCGGTAGGCGCAGCGAAAACGGAGGGCGTAACTTCGGCAAAGGATTTGATGAATGTTCAAATCCGCGCAGAAAAAATCGTGTATTCGCTTGATAAAACAGATATTCCTTTGGCGCTTTACTGGTATAATACTGGTTTTGATCAGCTTTCGGAAGTGGACTGTGAGGGCGAAATCGCGTGGGTAAATCAAGAAGTTAAGCGTGTACAATTTACCGAAAACGGTGAAGTCAAGGTAAAATTCTCTGTGACGAATGCGTTTGGCACGTTTGAATCCGAGGTGCTTACTGTGGCATGCGAAGACGTTGTTACGCAGCAAAACGAAAAGATCGTTGAAAACATCTACGAAAACGGTTGGTTTATTGCCTTGCATTTCTTGCCTATCGTAGCGCTTGGTGCGGTGTTTATAGTTTTTGCAATCAAAAAAGGAAAATCCGCTAAAAAGAGCGAAGAAGTTTCTAAAAAATAAGGAGCGAAAAAATGAAAAAATTAGCGGTAATATTAGCGATGATTTTTCAGATAGTTGCAGCCACGTGCTTATCCGCGTGCGGAAGCAGTGCCGGTGGCCCGACGAATCAGCAACCTACGTCAGAAAAATTGCAAACGATAGATACTTACACAGCGGAAGCGTTGGATAAATATTTAAATCCTATCTGGCAAACGACGGAAATGTACGATGAGGGCGGCGTTGTCGTAGGTGAAACGGGGGAAATACGTTTACTTAGAAAACCCGTTAAAAACTCGGTGACGGTAAGAAGCGTACATTTTGAAGAGACCTATCAAGAAGGTATCGACTACGTTGTGGATGGTAACGTAATAAGACGTATTGCGTCGGGGAATTTGCCCTACTTTAAGTACGAAGAGTATTATTTTGACGAACCGTACAACGGCTCGCCGCTTTTGGCAAACCCTAGTAATGCGGATATGGATTACGAGGGCCAAAAGTATCTCTATTACAGCGAAGGCTCGGCAGGCGTTAAGAACTACGTCATGATTACCTATAAGACGACGGAAGCGTATACGAAGTTTACGCCGCAAGGCGATCCTGCTGCGCAGAACTTTATCAACAAGCTCAAGACGGATAAAAAGGGTACGATTATGTTCTACGGCGACTCGATTACGGCAGGTTGCTGTGCATCGAGTACTCCTTTTGGCGGCGTTGAAAATCCTTATCTTCCGACGTGGAGCGAGTTAGTTTGCGAATGGCTTTCAAAAAATTATAATGCGGACGTAACTCGTCTTAATAAGGCACAAGGCGGTTGGACGACCAAGCAGGGTATGGACAACTTTGTTGGCGGTGAAAACCGAGTAGGCCCTTATTTGGAACAAATCGACTTGCTGGTGATTGCATTTGGTGCAAACGACCCTGTTCTTTCGGACGAAGTTTATAGAAGCCAAATCAAGACGATGATGGATCTTTACTTGGATGTAAATCCTGACGGAAGCATTTTGCTCGTATCGCCTTTTGTGTTCAATCAGCAAACGACCAACTGGTATATCAATCAATATCGTTTCGAGGGTTTGCTTGAACAAAACAAAGCAGAATATGCGCAAAACGGAATTTCTTCGAAAGTGTCGGTTGCAAAAGTATATTCTTTCTTCAAGGGAATTTGCGAAACGGGTAAGAGAAGTCGCGATTATTTGGGGAACAATATCAATCACCCCAACGATTTCGGGGTGCGTATCTATGCACAGGTGGTATTGAAAACGCTGTGCGGAGACGAGTTTTTCCCGATGCGCTGATAGAATATCCAACCTGACGAGATGTAAGCCCGTCAGGTTTGGTGCTATAATAGGAAAGTGAAAAAATGAAACGTAAAGATTATAAATCACCACAATTAGAGTGGATTTTTGTGTATCAAGATATTATCACCGCAAGTGGCGACAACTTTGTGGAAGACCCGTGGACAAACGGGAGTTGGGATTATTAAGGAGCGAATGATGAAAAAAATAACAAAACGTATTTGCTTAATCGGCTTGACTTTGCTTTCTTCGTTGAGCTTTGCCTTTGGTTTGTCGGGCGCTCAAAAGACGGAAGTTATCGCGGCGTCGTCGTTGGAAACGGAATTTACAAACGATGGTCAATTTACAGTAACCGAGTATAGTGGCCTTGCGGTCTCGTACACGGACGGCACGGGGGAAAACTTGCCCGCGGGTTACAACGGCTCGGTGTTGAAAATAGCGACTACGGCCGGTATGGCGTACACGACGATTGATTTTAGCACCTCGAAAATTTGGGCAAAAGCCGTTGATTCAATTGTGGTGAGAGCGTACTCCCCCGATTATACGTCGGCGGATGAATTTAGAACGACCAGCTCGACGGACGCGCTCGTGCAATATGGCCCGGGTGCGCATGATATGTCTACGTGGTGCGATATCACCTTAAATGCAACGTCAATGTCCCATATGACGG
>JAZQGK010000080.1:0-1933 GCA_045539975.1 Candidatus Scatosoma sp.
GACCGCTTGGCCTCCGACTTATTTCTATCACCGCCTAATGCAATATCGTATTTAAGCAAAGTTCTGTATCTAGGAACGGGATTGCCTTGCTCAACCGTTTCAAGAATGTTGTTATTCACATCGTTTGCAATACCTTGACAAACGACGGTCGGATTTGCAGGCGGAAGGTATTCACCCCACACAGCGCCGTTAAACGCAAGCTCTAAATTAGGCAAAACCGCATCAAGGAAATTAGTTTCTTCAATAGTCAGGTTGCCGAGCGTCGTCATATTCGGCGCATAAACCCACAACAACGCCTTCGAATGATAACAAATTTCCGCACCGGGGATATCCTTGATTGCAACCCCGCCGAGCTTAATCTTTTCACCGATTTCTCGTTGCACAAAGTCCACACCTTGGATTCCGGCGTTAAGCTCGTTATTGTCCTTTGAAAGGTCTGCCGAAAACTCAAGGAGTACGCCCTTTTTGCCTTCCCATGCACCGTAACCTATATTATTCCAGCGAATACCGGCCAAAGTTACAGGTACATTCGTTGTCGACGTAAGCGACCACGGAGCGTTAATATTTGCCCCGTTGTAATACAAATCGATGCGCGGAAGAGCGGAATCGCAAATTTCCGTACCCTCTTCCACCGTAAGCGTTCTATACGTAGACATATTGTCCGCATAAACGAACATAAAGTTTTGGGAATGGTAGGCCACCAACGCACCGGGCAGCGTGGACAATTTTTGACCACCCAAATATATGGTTTCGCCAACCGTCGAGGCAAGGTTCACAGCCCCAAGCCCCCCATTGATTTCATTAGCATCCGTTGACAAGTTTCCGCTAAAAGCAAGCAATACCCCTTTCTTGCCCTCAAATTGATTATAGCCTATGTTGTTCCATTGAATGCCCGTAAAATCAAGCGTATCAACTTCTTCGTATACAACCCATTGTCCGTTTTTCAAAATAAATTTCGAAGCATCGAGTATTTGATTTTCAAACTTAGTCCCCTCTACAACTTCCAAGATAATCTTGCCCGTGAGCGCATCTTGATAGCTTTGAGGAATTTTGATTTGAATATAGTATTTCCCATGGGCATAGTCAATGGAAGCGTTCGTGATTTCGCTAAGTTTTACGCCGTTGAGCAAAATACCCTCACCCGTCGTCGATACTACGTTCGTATAGTTCGCCGCAGAACCTAACGTGAGGTCGTACTTAAGCAAAGTTCTATACACCGAACCGACATCGGGCACGTTGTTATTCTCATCGTTTGCAATCCCTTGACAAACAACCGTCGGCAACGTAGGTGCTTCGGTAACTTCCCACGCCGTACCATTAAACATCAAATAAACACTTTCCGTGATTTCATAAACCTTCCCATCTGTACCGCCGATATCAAAAATCGAGCCTGCGGGCAACGTCATAATAGCACCCGCCGCAGGATTGGTCGCAATACGCATGATGATACCGCCGCTTGCACCGATCCAGTTCGGACAATAGAAGGAAACGTTTCCTGCATCCACCAACTGACCGTCTATCGTCATCCTTCCAAGCAAATGGCTGAAATCCGCGTCCAAGTTCCCTTTTCCGCCAATACCACCGTCAAACATCAAAAACGTACAATTCGCATTATCGTAAGGATAGTTATTCCACAAACTATGAAGTTGATTAAAGGTTACTTTCGTGGTCTCTACGTAAGGAACCCATAACCCATTTTTTAATATGAATTTTGAAGCATCGAGGACTTGGCTTTCAAAGGTCGTGCCTTCTATTACTTCCAAAACAATATCGCCCGCCAAGGCATCTTGATAGCTTTGCGGGATTTTAATTTGAATATAGTATTTCCCATGGGCATAGTCAATGGAAGCGTTCGTGATTTCGCTAAGTTTTACGCCATTGAGCAAAATACCCTCAAGTCGGAGGCCAAGCGGTCTTAGGAAGACAAGTCCAA
>JAZQGK010000081.1:0-64712 GCA_045539975.1 Candidatus Scatosoma sp.
TTAATTGTCCTCCGATTTTGTTTTTTGTCGCAACTGCCAGGTCACGACTTTATTATACAAAATCGGAGTTTTTTTGTCTATTACTCACCGGTAAACCTCTACCGAACCACGCCACTATGGCGTGGTTTTACTATACAAAAAGCGGTTCTCTTTACGAGAATCGCTTTTCTTTTTTACAATTTTAGCCCTTATAACTGCTTTTCAACAAAGGCAATCAATGCCGCTTCGGGTACGAAACCTAAATTGTTATCTACGGGTTTTCCGCCCTTAAAAGCAATGACGTTGGGAATGGAAGTGATGCCGTATTTCACAGCCGCCGCTTCGCTGCCCTCTTCGTCTACGTCCACTTTCACGAACACCGCTTCGCCTTCGTATTTATTCGAAACTTCTTCGTATACGGGCGCTAACATTCTGCAAGGTCCGCACCAGGTTGCCCAGAAATCACAAAATACGGGCACGGTCGAGCTGTTAATCAATTCTTCTAACTGTTCTGCATTTACGTGTTTAACCATAATTTTTCTCCTTGTATGCGTTTGTTTTTATTTTTTCAAAAAGTATGCGCACATTTCGTCAAAACATACGCTTTCGCTTTCACCGGTCGCCATACATTTGACGTTGGCTTTGCCTTCCGAAAGCTCGTTCCCACCGATAACCGCTACGTATTTCGCACCGATTTTGTCCGCGTATTTAAACTGCGCTTTAATCGAACGGTCCATGTGGTCGATTTCCGCAAAAATACCTGCTTTGCGCAACTGTACCGCGATTTCAAAAGCTTTGTTTCGGCAAGCCCCGTCCATACCAGCCAAATATACCGTGGGCGTTTCGGGCGCAGGGATTTCCACACCCGTTTGTTCCATCACAATCAGCAAACGTTCTATTCCGGCTGCAAAGCCAACGGCAGGCATCGCACCGCCGCCGATATCCTCAATCAACCCGTCGTATCTGCCGCCTGCACAAACCGTACCTTGCGCGCCGATTGCCGTGGAAATAAATTCGAATACGCTGCGCGTGTAATAATCCAACCCACGCACGATACGAGGGTCGATTTCATACGCCACCCCTGCCAAATCCAAGCAAGTTTTAAACGTTTCAAAGTGCGCCGCGCAATCCCCGCAAAGATAATCCAAAATCTTCGGTGCGTCCGCATTTATCTTTTTGCAACCCTCTTCTTTACAATCCAAAAGCCGCAAAGGATTTTTCTCAAAACGAGTCTTACAATCGTGACAAAGCTCGTCCAAGCGAGGCGCGAAAAAGTCCTTTAACGCCTTATTATATGCCGCGCGGCAGGTAGGACAACCAATGGAATTGATACACAGTTTGACTTGCAAACCGAGGTTTTTGAGCAGCGTATCCGCCATCACAACCGCTTCTGCGTCCGTTTGCGCACTCTTCGAACCGAAAATTTCCACGCCGAACTGGTGGAACTCGCGAAGTCTGCCTGCCTGCGGACGTTCATAGCGGAACGCGGGCGTGATGTAGTACATTTTTGCAGGCAACACGCCGTTCGCCATACCGTTTTCGATAAAGGAACGCGCCGCGCCTGCCGTGCCCTCGGGTTTGAGCGTGATAGAACGGTCGCCCTTGTCACGAAACGTATACATTTCTTTGGTTACGATATCCGTCGTGTCCCCAACGCCGCGCTGAAACAGCTCGGTCGCTTCAAACGTGGGGGTGCGGAGTTCTTTGAGGTGGAAAAGCTGTGCCGTTTCACGCGCTACTTTTTCCACGTATTGCCATTTGTAGGATTCGGAGGGCAAAACGTCTTTTGTGCCCTTGGGTATGTTAATCATAATGTTTTCCTGCTTTCTGTTTTATGTGTGCTTTTTATGGTGTTCTGCCTTTTATTACGCGGTTTTTCATCACCTTACGCGATTACAGAACGTATTTTTTCAAGTTTCTGTCGCCCGTGAGCTTTTGCAAATGCTCGTCGACGTATTTTCTGTCGATGACGAGGGTGACGGTGGGATAATCGCCGCCGGCGTTGAAAGAAATATCCTCTAAGAGGTATTCCATAACCGTATGCAAACGTCTTGCGCCAATGTCCTCGGACGTCAAGTTCAAATCCACGGAAATTTCCGCGATGCGTTCGATTGCGCCTTGGTCGAACTGTAAGTTGATATTATCCACGCTGAGCAAATGCCCATACTGGAAAGTGAGTGAATTTTCCGTTTCCGTCAAAATACGCACGAAATCCTCTTTCGTCAAGCTATGCAATTCCACCGAAACGGGGAATCTGCCCTGCAATTCGGGAATCAAATCCTCAATCGCCGCCACGTGGAAAGCCCCTGCGGCAATAAAGAGAATGAAATCCGTTTTAATCGGGCCGTATTTCGTCACAACGGTGCTGCCTTCTACAATCGGCAAAATATCTCTTTGCACGCCCTCACGGGAAACGTCTGCGCCGCCGCGGTTGCCCTTGCCGGCGATTTTATCGATTTCGTCGATGAACACGATCCCGTCGTTTTCCGCGCGGTAGATGGCTTCCGATTTAATCGCGTCGTCGTCCACCAGCTTTTCCGATTCTTCTTCCAAGGCGATTTGGAAAGCTTCTTTCACCGCAAAACGGCGTTTTTTCTTTTTCTGCTGGAACATGTCCCCAAAAATACTGCCGATGGAGATTGCCGCGCCGCCGGGCACGAGTTCCATGGGCTGCGGAGCGTCGATAACTTCCATTTCAATGGTAAAATTATCATACAAGCCCTTGCGCAAACCGTCCAGAAGGTTCGCCTCAAAAACGTCCTTAGCAAGCTCGCCCTTTTCTTCCTTTTTCGCCTCCGCCAAAGCGCGCACGATACGGCGTTCTGCCAAAAGGGTCGCCTTTGCCTTGACTTCTTCTTCCTTTTCCGCTTTCACAAGACGGTACGCGCATTCCGCAAGGTCGCGAATCATGCCCTCGACGTCCTTGCCCACGTAGCCGACCTCGGTGTACTTGGTCGCTTCCACTTTCACAAAAGGCGCGCGGACGAGCTTGGCAAGACGTCTTGCGATTTCCGTTTTCCCGACCCCCGTAGGGCCTTTCATGATAATGTTTTTCGGCGTGATTTCCTCGCGGATTTCCACGGGGAGCTGCGCACGGCGATAACGGTTTCGAAGCGCAATCGCCACCGCTTTTTTCGCTTCGTCCTGACCGATGATATATTTATCGAGTTTATTGACTATCTGTTTGGGGGATAAATCCATTTATTTGTCCTCCTTTGCCGTTTTGCTTGCGCGTTTTTTCGGCGTCTTGACCGCCGTTTTTGCCTCTTGCGCGCCAACCGTTTCGCAACGAATGTTATCGTTGGTAAATACGCAGATTTCCGAAGCTATTTTCAAAGCTTTTCTTGCAATCGTTTCCGCGTCATAGTCCGTTTCCTGATACAAAGCGCGCGCCGCCGCCAAAGCATAATTGCCGCCGCTGCCGATTGCGCAAACCCCTTCGTCCGGTTCGATAACTTCGCCCGTACCCGAAAGAATTAAAAGGGTGTTTTCGTCCGCGGTAATCATCATCGCGTCCAGCTTTCTGCCGATTTTATCGCTGCGCCAAAGCTCTGCAAGCTCCACCGCCGAACGCATTAAATTGCCGCCGAATTTATTGAGCATGCCCTCAAAACGTTCGGTGAGCGCAAAAGCGTCCGTCACCGAGCCGGCAAAACCGAGAATGACTTTTCCACCGAAAATGCGGCGTACTTTCACGGCTGTATTTTTAAAAATAACCGATTCGCCCATCGTCACTTGTCCGTCGCCGGCAATCGCCGTTACGCCGTTTTTCTTGACTGCACAAATGGTCGTTCCACGAAATTCCATATTCTTTTTCTCCTGTTTGGTTAGTCTTTGTCTTCTTCGTACTCTTCAATCGCCGCCAAAGCGCGCTGTGCCAAAGCGTGATAACGCTCCTTTTTATCCCGAATCCGGACGGGCATGGGCTCGAGAATCCCGAAATTGGCGTTCATAGGTTGAAAATCCTTGGTGGGGGTGGAAATATGCGTTTGCAAAGCGCCGCACACCGTTCGGTTATCGAACTCTCGTATCGGTCTTTGTAAAATTTCGTCCGCTATGCGTATCGCCGCCAAAAGTCCGCTTGCCGCGCTCTCCACGTACCCTTCCACGCCCGTGATTTGTCCGGCGAAAAAGAGCCTACGGTTATTCTTAACCGAAAAATCCCGATTTAAAACGTCGGGGGACTGAATATACGTGTTGCGGTGCATAACGCCGTAGCGTAAAAATTCCGCATTTTTCAGGGCGGGTATCATGGAAAACACCCGTTTTTGTTCGGGGAATTTTAAATTTGTCTGAAATCCGACGAGGTTATACGTCGTGCCTGCTTCGTTCTCTTTTCGAAGCTGTAACACGGCGTATGGTCTTTTTCCATCCTCGCCTGCAAGCCCTACGGGCTTTAACGTGCCAAAACGCAAAGTATCCCTGCCGCGCGACGCCATTACCTCGATGGGCATACAGCCCTCGAAAATTTCCCGTTTTTCAAAGGCGTGCAGCTCCGCTTTTTCCGCAGCCAACAGCTCGTCCACGAAATTGTAATATTCTTCCTTGGTCATGGGACAGTTGATATAATCGCCCGTGCCCTTGCCGTAGCGATCGCCCGTAAACGCACAAGACATATCCACGCTGTCTGCGGAAACGATGGGCGCGGACGCGTCGTAAAAATGCAAGCCGCCGCCAAAAGTTTGTAAAATGTCCTTGGAAAGAGCGTCCGAAGTCAACGGCCCGGTTGCGATGATCGCGTACCTGCTGCCCTCTTTTTCCAGTTTCGGTAAAGAAGTGACCTCTTCGCTTTTCAACGTCAAGTTGGGACAGTTTTTTAATTTTTCCGTAATATACGCCGAAAATTTTTCTCTATCCACCGCCAAAGCCGCCCCTGCGGGGACTTTGGTTGCGTCGGCTGCTTCTATGATCATCGAACCGAGTCTGCGCATCTCCTCTTTCAGCAATCCGCATGCATTTGCGTACACGTCGTTGCTTTTTAGAGAGTTGGAACACACCAGTTCGCCGTAGTTTTCACTCTCGTGCGCGGGGGTGAATTTTTTCGGTTTCATCTCTACCAGCGTGGTGGCAATACCGCGAGAGGCAAGATAATACGCCGCTTCGCTGCCTGCCAAACCGCCGCCGACAACCAGCACTTCCGCTTGTTTTTTCATACGTTCTCCTTTGTTTTTGGGGGATTATTCCTCAAAATCAGGGGGAAAATATCCGTAATCGTCCCCGTCCTCAAAATGCACGAAAACAGGCTCTTCCATCAAGGGAGGGGGTGCAAAATCGTCTGCCATTGCCACCGGCGTTGTTTGCGATTTTTCCGTCTTACCTGCTATCTTATACGAACATTCGCGGTTGGAACATTTGATACCGTTTCTGCCAGCTTTGACAAGCGCCGTACCACACTGAGGGCATTTATCCCCCGTCGGAACGTCCCAGCTCATGAATTTACAATCGGGATACCCCAAACAGCTGTAATATACCTTGCCTTTTTTGGTTTTACGGACGGTCATTGCCGCGCCGCATTCCGGGCATTTGCCTGCAAGCTTGGGCTGTTCGTCTGTGGGCATCGACATCGTCGATTTACAATCGGGATAGGAAGGACAAGCCAAGAATTTACCAAATTTACCGCTCTTGACTACCATGTTTTCGCCGCATTTCGGGCAACGGACAGCGGAAACTTCCTCTTTGCTTTCGCTGAGAATGTTTTGACATTCGGGATAGTTCGAGCAAGCGAGATATTTACCGAATTTACCCGTTCTGCGGATCATGAAATGACCGCACTTACCGCAGACTTCTTCGGTGAGCTGATCGCCGTACGAGGACGCCGCGCGAAGGTTCTTTTCGAAACCGGGATAGAAATCCCCGATGACGGTATGCCAATCCACGCCGCCCTCTTCGATGTCGTCCAGTTTGTTTTCCATGCCTGCCGTAAACCCGACGTCCATGACGTCCACGAAACAGCTGACAAGCATATCGACTACGTCGTAAGCAATCGGGGAAGGATACATATATTTCCCGTCTTTTTTGACGTATTTTTGCATGAGTTTAGAAATGATCGTCGCGTACGTAGACGGACGGCCGATCCCCTTTTCTTCCATCGCTTTCACGAGCGTCGCGTCCGTGTAGCGAAGGGGCGGTTTTGTGAACTTTTGTTCCTTATGCATGGAAACGAGGTCGAGTACGTCCCCTTCGTTTAAATCGGGGAGCAATTTCGAACCGCTAATCTCGTCTTCGTCTTCCTTTTTCGCCGTCCAGTCCTGATATACCGCGGTGAAACCGGGGAAAAGCAAAACTTTACCGCTCGCTTTGAAGATATAACCGCTGTTGTCAATCTCCATCTGCATACTGTTGTACTTCGCTTCCGCCATCTGCGAGGCAAGGAAACGTTCGTAAACCAGTTTATACAACGCATAGTGCTTTTTATCCAACAAGCCTTTGGCTTTTTCCGGCGTCATGGACAAATCGTTAGGACGAATGGCTTCGTGTGCGTCCTGCGCCCCTTTTTTCGATGCGTAATAGTTGGGTTTTTCGGGCGCGTATTCCTCGCCGTACACTTCGCGGATACGGGCAAGCGCTTTTTCCTGCGCCTCTTTGGATACGCGGACAGAGTCCGTTCTCATATAGGTGATAAACGCGATATGGTCGCCGTTTTCCGTCTGGATACCTTCGTAAAGGTGCTGCGCCAAGGACATGGTTTCCGGTGCCGTCAAGCCCAGCTTTGTGGACGCGTCCTGTTGCAAAGAACTGGTCGTGAACGGTGCGGGCGCGTGCGATTTTGCAATCGTTTTCTTAACTTTGGAAACGATGAATTTCCCATTTTCCACGATAGAAAGCACCATTGCCGTTTCTTCCGCGGACGAGGGTTTGTACTTTTTCGTACCCTTCTTTTCCAGCATGGTTTTAAAGGGCGCGTACGCCTTGGGCTGGTCTTGCAATTCCGCCGTTAAGTTCCAGTATTCCTGCGGTTTAAACGCCGTAATTTCCCGTTCTCTCTCCACAATCAAACGCAGGGCAACCGACTGTACTCTGCCCCCCGACAACGTAAGTTTTCCGTTCCCGTTTTTGTCCTCGATTTTGTGGTTGAGCAAGGTGGAAAGCTTATACCCCACCAATCTATCCAAAACACGGCGCGCCTGCTGTGCGTCTACGAGGCTGTAATTGATACAGCGCGGCGTTTTCAATGCCGCTTCGATAGCGCGCTGCGAAACTTCGTTGAACTCGATACGGTTCAAACCGTTCTCATCTAAGCCCAAAACCGTCTGCAAGTGCCATGCAATCGCTTCCCCCTCTCTATCAGGGTCGGTTGCGAGATAAACGCGGTCTGCGCGCTTGGTTGCGTCCGTGAGACGGCGAATGACGTCCTCTTTCCCTTCAGAGTTCACGTACTTGGGTTCGAAGTTGTTTTTCACGTCCACGCCCAACGTATGCACGGGAAGATCGCGAATGTGACCTGCCGAAGCGTCTACGCGATACTTGCCTTTGAGGTATTTGGAAATGGTTTTTGCCTTGGAAGGCGACTCTACGATAATTAAATCCATCTTATATTCCTTAACTTAAATTTTTACTGCATTATTGTTTACTCGATGCGCCCTTTTTATACGGCGTTTCTTCATCGTTTGTGCGCTATTTTCGCGCCTTTCTCTCTTGCTACAAGCGAGAAATTATACCACGGAATACCGATTTCCGCCCATCGCAACGATGAGGCCCTTGATTTCCAAAGCCGACAACACCGCGCGGGCTTTGAAACTGGGTATGCCCGATTTTTCCGAAATTTGTGTGATATGCCCTTCGCCCAGCTCGCGCAAAGCCTCGTATAGTTTCTCTTCGTCCGCTGTCAAAAGAATTTTTGGTTGGGATTTGGAGAGGTCTATCCCCATGTGACACGCAACGTCCTCGCTGTTTTCCGTCAGGTATCCGCCCCTTTTTATCAAAGCGTTACACCCCGAACCAGCCGAGGAATTCGGCGGATACGGCAAGGCAAAAACAGGTTTGCCAAGCTCTTCGGCGTATTTTGCCGTAATCAAAGCGCCGCTCTTTTCGCCTGCCCCTAACACGAGAACCCCCTCGCAAAGCGCGGCAAGAAGTTTGTTGCGGTATTCGTAGGAATACGCCCGCACTTCCGCATCAAACGGGTGCGGAGAAAGCAATAAACCCTTTTTAGCGACTTTTTCCAAGAGGTATAAATTGCTCTGCGGCAAAGCGGAGAAACCGCCCGCCAAAAGACAGATGATTTTGCCGTTTTTTAAACCGCCCTCGATTGCCGCCGTGTCGCCGCCGTCCGCCGTGCCCGTCACAATAACGAAAGCGTTGGATACGTCCTCCGCAATCCTTTCGCCGAGCTTTAAAGAGTTTGCCGGGGTTCGTCTTGAACCGACGACGCAAAATTTGCGCTCTTGCAAAAGCTGCGTGTTCCCTACCGCGTAACAAACGGGCGGCGCGTCGTCCAGCGCCAGCCATTCTTTGGGGTACAGTGCCGAGCTTTTATCAATCTCCACAATGGCGGATTTTCGCTCTGTTTCGTTCTCTAAAAACAACCTCGTTCTCCTTACTGTATTCGCATTTTCACGCCAAGACCTCTAACGCCGTCAAGACAAGCGCAGCGATCTGCCATGCAAGGCCGAGCAGGTTGACAACGTGAAAATACCAGTGCTTGGTTTTGTGACGGCAAAGGATCATGGCGAGATATCCGCCCACTGCGCCGCCGAGAAACGAAAGTCCCAAAAGCACTTTTTCAGGCGTTCTCCAACGCTTTTTCTTCGCCTTTTTCTTGTCCCCAAGATAGGTGAAAAAGGTAATGAGGGACATCAGCGCAAAGTATGCCGCAAAAACGATTAATACCATATTTTTTATCTCTCCGTAATTTTTATTCCTCTGTTTCCGCGCCGTACGTTCGATAGGAAATGGCTTCGTATAAATGTTCGGCGGTGATGTTTTCCGACAGCTCTAAATCGGCTATCGTGCGCGCTACCTTTAAAATACGCGAACGCGCGCGTGCGGATAAATGCAATCTCTCGAACGCGTCGCGCAAGACGTCCTCGCATTCCTTGCTCAAACGGCAGTACTCGCGCATTTCCTTTTCGCCCATTTCCGCGTTTGTATTCACGTTGCTGCCCTCAAACCGCGCACGCTGCACTCTTCTTGCCACGTCTGCACGCGATTTGACTTGCGCACTCGATTCCTCTACCGTTTCCGAAACCAAATCGTCGTACTCCACGCCGTCCACTTCCACCTGAATATCGATTCTGTCCAAAAGCGGACCGGAAACCCGGGCGCGATAACGGCGAATATCGTTCGGCGTACACACGCAACGGCGTTTTTTACTACCGTGGTTGCCGCAAGGGCAAGGGTTCATGCTGGCGCACAGCATAAAGGACGCGGGATAGGTCACCGTACCCCCCGAACGGGAGATGGTGATAACGCCGTCCTCTAACGGTTGACGCAAAGCTTCCAAAGCCGAACGGTTATATTCGGGCAATTCGTCCAAGAACAGCACGCCGCCGTGGGCAAGGCTGATTTCGCCGGGGTGTACCGTCTTGTTTCCGCCGCCGCAAAGGGAAACGGTTGTCGCCGTGTGGTGCGGACTGCGGAACGGACGCTCGGTAACGATACCCTGTTCGCCCAACGTTCCTGCAACGGAGTGTATTTTCGTAATTTCCAAAGCTTCCTCAAAGGACATGTCCGGCAAAACGGACGGCAACGAACGCGCCAACATTGTTTTACCGCTGCCGGGAGGCCCGACGAATAAAACGTTATGTCCGCCTGCTACCGCAACTTCCAAAGCGCGTTTGGCTATCTCTTGCCCCTTGACGAACGCTAAATCGTAAGAGCTTTCTTTTTTCGCATTCCCCGAAGAAAACGCGGCGGCAGGTATCGGTTGCAAAGGCGCTGCGCCCGAAAGATGGTCCACCACCTCGCGCAAATTTTTCGCTGCGTAGACCTCTACGCCGTGTACAAAACCTGCTTCCTTTTCATTGTCCTTGGGCACGATAAATTTCGTAAAACCTTTGTCCCTGGCGGAAATAATAGAGGGCAACACACCCGAGATCGGGCGCAAATCCCCGTTCAATGCAAGCTCGCCAAGGAAGATAATTCCGTCCACTTTCGCCGCGAGCGAACCGCCCGCAAGCAACAAGCTGACCGCCACGGGCAAATCGAATGCCGAACCCTCTTTTCGCACGTATGCCGGAGCAAGGTTGACGGTAATTTTGTGGGCAGGGAACTCCAAAGCGCTGTTTTTTACCGCGCTTCTTACACGTTCTTTGGATTCTTTAACGGCGGCGTCGGGCAAACCGACGATTTCATACGAGGGCAGACCGCGGGAAATATCCGCTTCCACCGTCACGCAAACACCCTCTAAACCCGATAACGCATAGCTTTGCACTTTTGCGATCATACTAGCCTCCTACCGCCAACGAGCGGTCAAAAAAGGAAATCCGCAAAGGCATACGCCCGCGGACTTCGCAAGTGTATTATCTGAAGAAACCGTTGGATTTGATAGACATCCAAGTAAACGCCTTGGCGTACGCTTCGGGTACGGCAAAGCCATACGTCGCAGGCAAGCTGACGATAAACCCGACAAGCGCTATGCCCGTCACGAACCCGAGCAGGAAATCGGCAAGCTTTTCCGTTTTTTCATTTTCGCCCGTGATAGAGAAAATCGCCAAGGGCAAGAACGCCATATAGCACACGTGGAACAAGTAGCCCTGCAACAGCGATACTTGCACTTTACAAGCCGCCGAAAGCATACTCGTCGCCAAGCCGCCAAGCAAGATGAAATAAATTCTGCGGACGCGCAATTCTTTCTTATCCGTCGTTTTGCGCGCAATCCCGGTTGCTACTTTCACCGTCGCAAACCCAAGCGCCACAAGCGCAAGGCTGGTGAGGAAGACGTTGGGAAGAACACTCCACGCCAAATATCCGCTGCCGCCGTTGACGCCGCCATATAACGTTGCGGCTTTCCAGGGCAAGAACCAAGCGAACGCACTGCTTGCATTGCCGGCAACCGCCACCGTCGCGTCCCCTATCAACGAGTTCTTCAAACCCGAAATCAGCACGTTGCCAAACCCGGGATCGACGTTACCGTTGGCTTTGATTGCCGCGGAATAACTAATGACCGCCGCCAAGAAACAAAGCATAGCTGTCGCCATCACAAAGGACAGCGCGATAAACCCGTAACAGATACGGTTTTTCTCTTTATAACTGAGTGTAAGTTCTTTGGCTTTGCGGTTGATTGTGCGTTCTTCGCCCACCTCGGAAACCGTCTTTTCTTCCACGCCTTCCATTTTCGCAAGCGCGATTTTGTACGCGGCTTTTTGTCTGTCAAGACCGTAGCTAAATAACACGAGAATGGCTGCCACGGGGAACACCGCCGACAAATCAATCGACATCGCCACCGCTGCAAACAAACCCGACCACAGCACGTTCAAGCCGTCTTTTACCACTCGTTTGGAAGAGATGCCATAGGCAAAGAAACGGTACATGAAATATCCGCTGGCGACAAGCGCGCTCGCAACGATTGCATACGGAGCGCCCAGTCTGCCAAGCGACATCGCAAAGCCGCCCATAACAAGCAGGATAAAGCCGGTAAAGGCATATTTTTCATTTTTAAACGCGTCTTTCATCCAAAGGAACGCGCAAAGAAGCAACACGCAAGTCGCCAAAAATGCAGGCAATCGCAACGCAAACACGCTTTCGCCGAAAATGGCAACCGAACCGCTCAAAAGCACCGTGCCAAGGTAATTGAAATTCTTATCCAAAGCATATTTATTGCCCGACAAAACCTCTTTACCGCTCAACAGCGTTTGCACGGCGTTCATATATGAAATTTCTTCCTGCGTGAAGTTGTGATAGGTGCTTTCGCTTTTTACAAAACTATCCTGCGCGTCGCAGGCATACGTTACTTCCGAAAGGCTGTACGCGGTATAACCGCTGGGCTGATAGCCTTTGACAAAGATTTGCTTTCCGTCCGTATCAAAGCATACGATTTCGTAGAGCGAAAGGTTAGCGCTGGACGAAAACGAAAGGCTTTTCATTACCTCGTCAAAGTCGGTCACCACGGCAAACCAGTTATATTGCGCGCCGTTTTTACCGCTGTACTGAGACGCGACGTTCGTCACCGTTACTTTGGTTTCGTTTGCCGAAGCCCAATTCGACGACGAAGTGGACGCGGAAGCGGTGGTGGAAAGCCCGATAGACAAAGTGAAATTTGTGCCGACTTCGTTATAAGCTGAACCCATTTTCACGTAGACGGAATCAATTTTCTTTGCATTTGCCACGCCCTTTTCATCAACGAGCGAAAAATAAACGGCTTTGTTGGCTTTTACAAACAAAGCCTCGCCTGCCGTTGAAACGCTTCCAAGCGTGCAAAGACCAACCGTAAAAAATACGATAAGCAAAACGATAAACGCACGCATGTACACGGAAAGTTTTTTCATAATACTCCTTATCGGGCGACGGTCTTTTTTTATAAAAAAGAGGTCGCTTTTCCTACCTTATATATTCCTGTACTATATTGTAACCTAAAACGCGAAAAAAGTAAACCGAATTAAAGGGGACAATAGGTCTTTTTTTGCAAAAAAATAAGCTCGCCGTTGACTTTGGGCGAACCTACTCTTTTCGGATTGTTCCGATGAATTAAATTTTTTCCTTAACTTTAGCCGCTTTACCGGTACGGGAACGCAAGTAGTACAACTTCGCTCTTCTAACCTTACCACGACGAATAACCGTAATGCTTGCGATTTTCGGCGAGTGGATAGGATAGGTTTTTTCTACGCCTACGCCGTAAGAAATGTGGCGTACCGTGAAAGTTTCGGAAATGCCGCCGTTCTTCTTTGCGATAACGACGCCTTCGAAGTTCTGGATTCTTTCCTTGCCGCCTTCGATAATCTTGTAGCCGACTTTAATGGTGTCGCCCACTTCGAATGCGGGAACTTCAGCTTTCATGCTTTCAGCGTTGATAGCTTCGATAATTCCTTTCATTTTAGACTTTACCTCCGTAATTTACGAAACGTTCATAACCCGCTGCGTGATTCCTCACCACGCCCAATAAAAGGCAGCGGAACGCTCGAAGTCAGCAACTATTATATATAATTTCCGCATCTTTGGCAAGCGTTTTTGCTTTGTTTTTGAAAAAATATTTACTTTTTCTTATTCTTCTTTTTCTTTTTCAGCTTCTTCCACGTACACGGGAGAGGTTGCCAAATACTCGTAAATCACTTTGTGCTTGCGGATATCCAGCAATCGACTGCCCTCTTCCGTCGAAGAAAGGGATTCGTTCTTGCGGTGCATGCGCAAAGCGTTGAGGAATTTATTCAAACAAGCCGTCGTGATAATGAACGCGATAAACGCCAAACCACCGCAAATTGCCGTAGGCATGATAAATCTGCCGTCGGGAGTCGAAGTGATTTTTAAGCCTAAAACCGCCGTCAAAACCAACAGTACGGCAAACGGAATAGCCGCGGAAAGGAAGATGATCGTCGCCTTTTTTAAGCGTTCGCGAATGACCGCGCGGCGAGTTTCCTGCTTACTTTCTACCGTCCGCGAAAGCGGTTCTTCTTCCGCCGTCAAAGCCTCTACTTTCGCCTGAAAAACGTCGTGGAAATCACGTCTGATGACGTCTGTCGCTTGGATACCTAAATCGTATTCCATGCTTTCGATGCCCTCTTGCACGTATTCGTCCACCAACACGTCCGGGTTGGAAAAATTAGCGGTTTTCGCACGCCAGTACCCCACCGAAGCCACCGTTGCCAGCTCGTCCAGTTCCAAAGCTTTTTCAAATTTCAGCTCGGCAGCGCGGAATCCGCCCGTTGAAAGAAGTTCTTCCCCTTCCTGGCAAAGCCGTTCATATTCCGCCTTGCGCTGTTCGCGTTCTTCCGCTTTCTTTTTGCGCAAAGCCGCCGCCTCTTCCGGGGAAAGCCCGACAAGGTCCTCGTCGTCCTCTTCCTCGTCCAACATGGGGAATTCGAAGGTAACTTCCTCCCCCTCTTCCATAAGGTCGTCTGCGCTCAGCTCATCCGTGACGTCTACGTACCCGTCCTTGGTCTTTTTCAACCGAACCCCTCTGCCGTATTCGTCGTCGATAATTCTTTCTTCCATATCTGTCTCCAATCCTTATATTTTCAACGGAGTTTACTCCCCGTCCAAAACGTCCTTCTCTTCTTCCGACAAGAAAAACGGGTTCTTCCAGCCCTTTTTCTCGCTTGCGTAATCGGGCACGACGGTATGCGTTACGTACGTCGCAAATTTCCCTTTATAACGACTCTTTGCCCATTCGCAAAGCTCTTTGCTCTCAAACAGAGCCAACACCGCGCTGCCCGAACCGCTCATGACCACTCCCAAGGGGGAAAAATCTTGGGCTTGCCGATAGGCGATTTCCACGTCGGGATTTAATAGGCAAGCAGGGGCAAAAAGATCGTTCATCGCGTACCTGCCTATCCCATTTTCGTCATTTGCACAAAGCGCGTCTATGCATTTTTGCGTATAACCGCCCTCGCTTTGCGCCACTTTTTTCGCGTCGTTTTCATCGTATTTTTTATAACACGCGCCTGCGCTGACGCCCGTCTTTGGACAAATTAATAAAAAATGCAACCGAGAGGAAACGTGCAAACGCTCCACCTGCTCCCCTCTGCCGCGCATGCGGGCAAAACCGCCGTCCAGCATATACCCCGTATCACTGCCAAGCGCGTCCGCGAGCTCTTTCAAAGCCGTTCTATCAGTGACGCCGTAGAGTTTTGCCATGCCGTTCAATACACCGCAAACGTCCGCGGACGAACCGCCGAGCCCTGCGCCGATGGGGATATTTTTATAGACGGTGACGTCCACCCCGTTCGTTTTAAACCGTTTGGAAAACGCCTCTGCCGCTTTTAACGCGTTGTTGGATTCAGGCGGAATACTTTCGCTGCCCATACCCTTCATCGTGATAGAGCTTAACGGTGTTTTTCGTTTTTTCAGCACAATGAGGTCGAACAAATCCACGCTGGCAACCAATGAATCGAGAAGATGATATCCACCTTCTACGCCTATGATTTCTAACGTTAAATTGACTTTGGCATACGATTTTATCCTGACCGTGTTCATGCTTTTTACCTGAAAATTGCGGCGAGGAACGCTCGCCGCTTGGATTGTTCTGTTCTATTGTACCATATTTTTTCCAAAAATTCAATGCTTTACACAATTTTCCCTGCGTAATTTTTGCGATTTTTATTCGATTTGTCGATAAACGTAAATTCTCTCCCCTGCGCGAATAGGAAATTGCAGGTCAGGATTGCTCTTCTTTAACGTTTCAGGGTCGCAATGCAACCGTTTGGAAAGATCCCAAAGCCCTTCTCCTGCGCAGGGAATAAACACGGTAAACGCGCTGTTTGGCTCTTCGATGTTCTCCCCTTCTTCCACCTGCGAAATATACGTCCAAGCCTGCTCGCTATACCCTTTTACACAAACTTTTAACGTCGCTTCCGCTTCTGTTTCGCCGCTCTTTTTTCTACGAACGTTCAAACCGCACACAAGACATTCCGCCTCCCCAAAATCCGTTTCCACGTCCACGGGGAACACGAACGGCAAGGATAAATTCGCACTGCGATGCACTCCGTCAACGCCGCACAGCAAAATTTCCGCCAAAATTATCCCTTCTGCTTCCATGCCGTGCTCTCCTTTTCTAACGGAAATCTCCGCACGGGGCAACACGGCGGCTTGCAGGGAATATTCCCCCTCCAAGGTAGGCGAAACGACCGCCGCACCACTGACTCTTTCGGTGCATTTTATCAATTTCGATACGTACCTGCCCCCCTCGTTTTCCGTTTTTAAACGAATTTGACAGCCTTGCGAAAACGCGTCCGTGACCGCTTGAATCTCGTCGCTGGCGTACACGAAACAATCGGCAGAAAGGCAATAGGAAAAGACAATTTTGCTCTTGCCCCGTTCTTCGTCCGTGTCCGCGGTCAGTCGCGCGGATTTCACACAGATTCTCGCCGTAGCGCTCGCCTTGCCAAACGCTTCGTCGCAAGGCACTTGCATGCGGAAGGGTATCAAGCGTTCGTATGAACAAACCGCATCGTCGCTCTTTAACACGCAAATGTTCAGCGCGAGTTCCCCTTCGATTTCAATCTCACCGGCGCGGACGTCTACACGGTGCGCGATTGCCCGTTCGCTGTGCAATAAAATATCGCCAACGTAGTCCGATTCAAACTCGTCCTCGCCTTCCGTTTCCCCCGTCACGCAAAGGGTTTTGCAAACGGTGAGCGTATTTTTCTGACAAATCAAATCCTCGCCGCCTGCGAGGTATTCCGTTTGTTTGCTGCCGTACACCGCCACGTCCGCACCGATTACGACGGATACGTACAACCCCGAACCCTCTCTGCGCCAGTTGACGTTTTCCGTATCAAAAGCCGTCTTAGCAAAACACGAGGGCGTGACGTCGCCGCCTTCCGCTTTGTGGAAAAACTCCGCGCCGCGTTCCGCGCGGCAAACTTTCTTCTCGCCGTCCTCATACACAACGCTAAGCAATAACCGACCGCCATAGCGCACTTCCCCGTCCGTGCATGCGTTTTCCGTGGGGATTGCCTTGGCGTACACCGCCAAAATACTACTGATTTCACTGCCCGGTAGACGACACTCCACAACGGATTGCGCGCGCAGACGGCAAATTTCTCCTACGTATCGATAAGTATCAAACCGCGGTTTTACAGACATTTTCAAGCCTCCTTGTATGCTCGTTTTTCGTCTTTCTATCCTATGCCTATTAGACGTTGTTTAGAACTTTTTTTGCCTTTTTTTACCTGTTTTTGTATGCTTTTTGCCTTTTTCGGGCATACTTATTTTATGATTAAACCGACAAAAAACATCAAAGATATCAAACAAATGGTAATGGATTGCTCGGCAAAGCGCGTTGCCGTCAAAGTCAATCTCGGCAGAAACAAAAGCGTTAGTTTTTCCGGTATCCTTTCGGGGATTTATCCGGCTCTTTTTACCGTGCAGCCGGATGATAAGGATTTTTTAGGGAAAACCGCGTATTCCTATTCCGACGTGCTGTGCGGAAACGTCAAAATCAAACGCATTTGACCGTCATAACAAAATCCCCCTGCGCAATCGCTGCGTAGGGGGATTTTGTTCTTTCTTTTGAGTTTCTGCTTTTCGTCCAAGAACCACAAAGCCTCCGTTTTTCAACGGAGGCATTATCTACATATTCAATTTTAAGGCGTCTCACTTTTTTTTGCCCGTTTTTTGCAAGCATACGTTGCGTGCAGGTTTTTTAACCGCTTTTTTACGGGTTACTTTTATTTTACAACGCCCTCATTAAATTCGTTCATTGGACTGTTACCTCGCTATATCTTCTTTGTTAAAGTACCGTTCCGAAATACTGAAAATAATCATTTTTTCACGTACCTCCTTTAACATTTTTTACACACGCCGATTTCTCTTCGGCATTTACGTGTACGTCGGTTCTCCTTTCGAAGTTGTACTCATATTTTGTACCTCCTTCTGTTCCGCTGTTATCGTTTCGCGGTTACGTCTTCCGATCATTCTGTTTGGAGTTTTGTTTTTTAGATCTTTTCAGGCTTCCGCCTCACAGTGGGAAGGAATCATCGCTTTTCGTACCCTCCTTTTACTTTTTTCTTCGTCGTATCCCTACGACCTTTTGTCGATTCCCTATCGACTTACTTATTTAGTCCATTGGTTTTCCCTCTTTTTTGTGAGATTAAAACATTTTTTGTTTGTTTCTTTCTCTTTTGTACCTTTATTATAACAGAAATTTTTCATTTGTCAATAGGTTTTTGAAAAATTTTTTGAAATTTTTTCTAATTTTTTTCTTGGGCGTGGTGCAAAATTCTGTCTATTCCTTTATTTAAAAGGACTCGACGGGCAATAAAAAAATCAAAAAATCCAGCGTTTAAGCCAAAAAAGAGCATAGAAAAACGCCGATCAGGTACGGCGCTTTTCTTTTTTTATATTCGATATCTATGAAAAAGAAGTATAATCAATCGATAATTTTGGCGAAACGGTTAAGAGCCTCGCCGTCGCGGAGCAATACGCCGCCTCCTAATACGGTTGCGAACTGCGGTTCTTCGCAGACGCGGAAACGGATACCTAATTTCGAGCCGATATATTGCGGCACGTAAGGAATTTTCATGATGCCGCCCGAAAGCTGTACGCCGTTGCGGTTGACGATTGCCGCCACTTCCGCAGGCAAAGTACGCAACACTTCCGAGGTATATTCCACAATTTTATTGACGTACACGCGGATACAATCGGTGAGTTCTGCCGCCTGCACGGACGTTGCCGCCGGTTGATAGGTGACCGTCGAACTGCCCTCTGCCACCATCGTACCCAAAGCGCTGGGGGAAAGCGAACCGATTTCGTTCTTGATTTTTTCCGCCGTCAAAGCGCCGACAAGCAATTTATTGTTTTCCGAAAGACGGGAAATGATGTTCGCGTCCATATTATTACCGCCGACGTTCATGGAGATTCCGGCGAGGATACCCACGCCCGATACCACCGCCGTGTTCGTGACGCCGCCGCCGATATCCAAACAGAACACCGGGTCGAACTCTGTCAAAACTGCGCCTGCGCCCAAAGCCGCCAAATAGGGCTGTTCCACGAACCAAACCTTTTTTAAGCCGCACTCTTCCGTCAAATTGACGTAGCTATTCAGCGCGCTGTCGGAAATACCGCAAGGCACGGAAAAAAGCACCTGCGCGCGTTTGAGCGCAGAGGGTTTTTCCACGATTCGGGATAAAAACTCTTTTAACATTTCCACAGCAAGGTGCATGTTGACGATTTCACCCTCGTAAACGGGATAGACGATGTTGGTAAACTCCGCCGTTTTCCCGATAAGGTTTTTCGCGTCCTTACCAATGGCTTTTATGTCCCCGTCGCCGACCACCGCCACACAGGAGGGCTCGGCAAGAACCACGCCGCTATTCGTGTCCGCGCGGTATATCTTCGTCATCGACGAACCGAGGTCAATCGCAAGTTTTATCATAGCCCACTCCTTATCCCTATTTTTCTGCCTTTTGTATCTTTTTTATCATTCTTTTTACAAGCTCGGTCGGCAAACCCACAACGTTGGTATAACTGCCCTTGATTTTTTTGACCAAACCGCCGTCCTGAATCCCATACGCGCCCGCTTTGTCCATGGGCGAACCGGTCGCAATATACGCCGAAATCCACTCGTCAGTCAGGGGCTGAAAGTATACCGCCGTCTTGTCTACGGCGCTCGTCTTTTGCAAAACGCCGTCTTTCACCGTCGCAAAACACACGCCCGTATAGACGTAATGCTTTTTCCCGGATAACATTTTCAACATGCGCGCCGCGTCCGCTTCGTCTTTGGGCTTGCCGAGGATTTCCCCTTTATAAGCCACGACTGTGTCCGAACCCAGCACCATTTTTTCCGCATTTTCCGCACGCAACGCCACGTCCGCCGCTTTGCCTTCCGCCAAAGCTTTTACAAGCTTCGCCGGCGAGAGCGTTTGCGAAACGGAACCCTCGTCAAAATGAGAAGGAAGTATTTCGAACTTTGTTACGATTTCTCCGAAAAGTTCTTTTCTGCGCGGAGAAGCGCTTGCCAAAACGTATTGCATGATTTTCTTTTAAAATAAGAACCGCCCGTTCTCCTTTCCGTAGGCGAAAGAGCGGTTTTTTACGGTTTATAAAATTTCCAAATTCTTCTTGAACGCCTTTTTAAATTCAGGATTCGCCATTTCCGCGTCACGGATTTCGAGCGCTGCATCGCCCGTAATAATCGTTTTCATGATAACCGAATCCCCTAAAACGTCGCAGTTTACGCCCGTAACCAAGCCGCAGTGCGATCTATCCAAGCTCTCTGCGATGCGAAGCAGAACGCCTAACTTCTTCACGGCGTCCAAATCCTCTTCGGTAACGATATCTTTATATTTCTGCCATTCCACCAAAGGTACGTCCTCGCGGTTATGACAGCCTGCCACAAACGCCGCCAACACGATTTCTCTATGCGTAGCGCCGTAAATGGACGAATTTAAAATCACGTAGCAGCTATGTTTTGCATGGTTATAGAACTTCACGCGCATACCGCAGTCGTGTAAGCTTGCCGCAATTTTAAGAACTTTGAGGTACTGACGGGAGAACTTATGCAACACGCGCAGCTGTTTGAAAAGCTGTACGGAAAGCTGCATAACGTGTTCCACGTGTTTGGGATCGCAGCCGTAATATTTAATCAATCTATCCAACGAATACCCCAAGACGTCGGAAATGGGTTTTTCCGTCGTGATAGGCAACGCTTGGTTGACCATCAAGCCTTCACGCAAACCGCTTGCGCCGATGGTGAACGTTTCGATGTTCATGTACGAAACGAAGGACTTCACGATTGCCATTGCCGCCGGCATAATGTCCGCACGAGCAGGCGAAAGACCCTTGATTTTCTTTCTCTTATCCACGTCAAGAACACGGAGCATATTATAAATGCCCGTAAAATCTTCCGTTGCCATTTTATAATTATGCGCCAAATCCAAAGGATATTTGCGCACAAGTCTGCTGATTTTGAAAAGGTTACGGAAAGAACCGCCAACGCCGATCATCTGCGTTTCGGGGTCTACTTCGCTCAGCCAAGGCAATTTCTTTAACTGTTCGGTGAAGAATTCTTCCACGTGTTTTGCCGATTCTTCGGGGGTAGGATCTCCGGAGAAAAGGTCGGTAAGCGTTACCGCGCCAAAAGGCAACGTCGCATAGCCAAGCACGTTTCTTCTGTTGTAATAAATGATTTTCGTGCTGCCGCCGCCGATTTCCAAGATAAGCCCCTTAGGGATATCCATCGAGTTGATTACGCCGCGGTAAACAAGGAAAGCCTCTTCTTCTTCGGAAAGCACGCGAATGGTGATGTTGCAGCTAACCTGGATTTCATCCAAGAACGATCGCTGGTTTTTTGCACGGCGAACCGCCGCCGTTCCCACCGCGATAATTCTGTCTACGCCGCTCGCGTCGCAAAGACGTTTGAACATCTTTAACGTCTTAATCGTCTCCGCGATTCTTTGCGGTTTCAAAAATCCGTCTCTGTCCATATCTTGACCGAGACGAACGCTTTCTTTCAATTCATCGACAACCATGTAATGCCCGTCCGTGAACATATCCACGATAACGAGCCTTGCTGTATTAGAACCCAAGTCGATAATACCGATTTTTTCCACTTTCTTACCTCTATCTTTTTCTGCGAAACGCCGACGCTGTGTTTTTCTTATCACTTTGCCGAGCGCATGTTCCTGTTTTATCCTTTATTTTCGCCGTCTTTCTCTTTTTGTTTCGCCGTGTTCCCGCTTTTGAAAACACTCGAATAAACGGCAATGGTTTTCCGCGTTTTTCCCCGCGGACCCCCATATTAATTTTTCCCATAGTTTACCACATAAAAAACCTTTTGTAAAGACCCTTTTTGAAAATTTTTTTCACTTTTTACTAAATTTTCTTATTTTGGACAATTTACGACTGTTTTTTCGTGCATTTTGCTAAAAGAAAACCCCTCGCGCGTGCGTTCCTATATAGTTTCTATATAATCTTTCCCCTTTTCCATGTCGAAATCCCCCTTTCTACCGCCGAAACGCCGGCCCAAAAATACGGATATAGAAAAAGAACGGCTTCTTTCCGCCGTTCTCGCTTTTTTGTGAATTATTTTCAATTTGACCGCTGTTTTTTGCCTTTTACGCCTCGGGAAAAAGGAATTTTGTCAGCTCTGCAAAGTCTGCAAAAACGTATTCGGGCGCGCATTTTTCAAACTCGCCGTCCTCGGCGTACCCGACCTTCAACAACGCGCAATCTACGCCCTCTTCCCTTGCGCCCTCTGCGTCGTGCTCTCTATCTCCCACCATCAAGCACTCCTCTTTTTTCGCACCGAACTGACGCATGCATTCGTGGATAACGGAAGCTTTAGTAGGAAAACTGCCGTCTATCCCACTGCCGACCTGCACTGCAAAATAGGGAGAAAATCCAAACTTTTCCGCAATCATGTCCGCGAAAATCTTCGGCTTTGACGTCGCCATCGCCAACAAATAACCTGCCTCTTTCAGCGCTTTTAAAGTATCCAAAGCCCCTTCGATGGGATCGTTTTCCTGCCAACCGAACACCGAATACCGCTCTCTGTATTTCGCCGTCGCCTCACGCGCACGTTCCTCGCTCATGCCGAAATAATTCATAAACGAATACATCAGGCTCGGGCCGACGCACTTTTGTAACGTCTTTTCATCGGGTTCTTTTTCGCCCATTTTTTCCAACGCGTAACGGAAACAGCCGTAAATCCCCGGATGGGAATGAGTCAGCGTCCCGTCTAAATCAAAAAGAATATATTTATACTTTTTCATCTTCCTCGCTCTCCTTGCCCACCGATTTTATCATAAAAGAGAGCCGTTGTCAACTCTTATTTTGCCGTTGACGCGCTTTTGAAACGGTAGAATCCGATAAAGGAAAGCCCGATTAAAAACGCGCCGAATCCCCTGCGCAAAAGCTCGGAAGACAGATAGGACGCCAACAGCGCCCCCAAGGCGGATAAAAGCACGGCAGGGACGATCACCCAACCGATGCCGCGCGTTTGCAACAGTCCGTTTTGAGCGTGCGTCTTCAAAGCGAATGCGCTCATGGGCAGAAAGGAAAATAAATTCGCGCACTGCGCTATCTTTTGTTCAACGCCGCCTACCAAGACAAGTAAGGGAATTGTCACCGTGCCGCCGCCCATACCCATGCCGGCAGGAATCCCCCCTAAAAAACCTAAAATTAAGTATAAATAAAAGGACATTTTTCCTCCTTTTTAACCTGTTATTTTTTGCGTATTTTCTTTATTCAACGCGTACCTGCCCCCGTCATTTTGTAAAAAAGAACAAAAAAAGCCCTGCAAAAAGCTGCAAGAAGGCAAACACCAAATTCACCGCTTTGACGGGCAATCCGCTAAGGAGTTTCGCCCCTAAAACTCCGCCGACGCATACCCCGATTGCCGTGGGGATAAGAACGGAAAAATCATAAAGCCCACGCAGCGCATACACCAAAAAAGACAAAAGGGACACGGGCAGAATGACAAGTATCGCCGTGGCGTGCGCCCGTTTCTCGTCCAAGCCCGTTTTTTGCAGCAACGGTACAGCCAGCATACCCCCGCCGCCCCCGAACAAACTGTTCGCCGCGCCGACCGCTACGCCGCAAAACGCAGAGGTAATTCTTCCTTTTTTTTCCGCCTCCATACTTTTCCCCCTCTTTTTACAATATTATAAGCAAAATTTTTGCTTTTTATCAAACTTTTTCTTTTTTTTCGCGGCATAAATGCTTGCCAAGATAGTAAATTTGTATTAAAATAGTATAGTGCAAAGTTTGAAAGCTCGAAATTTGTTCTCTTGAACGAAAGAGCTTTTTACTCAACAAGAAAAAAATCAAAAACCAAAGGTGGTTACATGAAAAAAAGTTACAGCAAAAGCAAGAAAAACTTTCTTGCCCTCCTCTTGTCGGTTTTGATGGTAACGTCCTGCGCAACGGCGTTTGCGTCCTGCGGCGACTCTACCGCTACCGATTCTTCTTCCTCTTCCGTTGAAGAAGATACCAGTACGTCCGTCAACGACACCGGTCTAATTAAAAACGCGAATTTCAAAACGGCGAACACCAACAAGGGCCTCAGCCCCATCGTTACGACCGTTACCGGTTGGTCGCGTTCGGTAAACTCTAACGCAGCCGGCAACTCCGCAAGCGGTTCTAACGCTCCCAGCGGTATTATCAATACCGAAGCAGAAGCTTGGGAAATGTTGACAAGATTGGAAAAGAACGTCGAAATTACCGAAGCGGAAGCAAAAGCAAACTGGGATGAATTCTCCGTTAGCGAAAAGCTCGCTTACTACGAATACTGGAAAGAACAGAACCCCAACGATAAGAACAACATCAAAACGAAGTTGGCGGATTTCTATCAGACGTTCAGCGGTATCACCGAACAGAGCGATTTGCCTACCGTAAATCCCGGCACGCACTATGCGGCGGATGAAAAGGAAGACGGCGAAACGCCCGATACCAACGTTTTGATGATTAATAACCAGGGCGCGAAAAACGCAGGTACTTCTCAAAAGTACACTTCGTCCTCCACGGTTACCGTTCCCGCAGGTGCGGCAGTGGAATTCTCCGTTTGGGTGAAGACGGCTGATTTGCAGTCCGTTTCTACCAGCAACGGCACGCAGGAAGCTATCGGCAAAGGCGCTTACGTTCGCGTAACGCACTCCGTCGGCAGCAAATCCTTGCCCGCGTTCGAAATTAAAAACATCAATACCGAGTTGTCTAACCCCGACGGCGAAAACAACGGTTGGGTACAGTACTCCTTCTACCTCGCAGGTTCTTCCTACACCGATACGACGTTCAACATCGTGTTGGGCTTGGGTCAAGGCACCAGCAGTGAAAGAGAAGAAAACGTTAACGGTTATGCGTTCTTCGACGATATCGAATGCGAACTCGTTAAACTGTACGACCAAGACGAATTCGACGGGTTCGGCGCAGACGCTGTTGTAAACTTCGTTTCCGAAAAAGACGAGAAAATCGTAGACTCCTACGAGAACCCCGAAGCAAGCAAGTTTATCCTTGACTTCCACGGCGGTTTGAACAGCTCGGATATTTTGAGCGGTATCCAGTCCGACAGCATCACCTACACGACGGGTACGCACAAGGACGACGACACCTACACCTCTCACGAAAGCAATCCTATCCCTACCATGAAGAAAGGGCTCAGCGATAAAGACGACGTGAAAGGCGTTTACTCCATGAAAGACCTCGCCGGCATGATCGCTAACAACGATTATCTCGAAGCGGTTTACAATAACTACCTCGTAAGCGACAACGAAAAAGGCGCTTGGTTGGAAGAAGATGAAAAGATGCTCTTGATCATGAGTGCTCAGGGTATCGCGTATACGGCAAAAGATGCTTTGACCTTCGATTTCCTGAACGCGGACACGAACGAGTACGAAGATTATATGTTGATTTCCTTCTTCGTAAAGACTTCCGACCTCAACGGCTTCACGGGCGCAGGTATCACGCTTGACGATAACGGCACGAAGACTTCCTTCTCCTCTATCGACACCAGCAAGATCAGCCCCGTCAAGATCGGCGACAACGAAGACGTTTACGACGGTTGGCAGCAGGTATTCTTCTTCGTAGAAAACGGTTATGAAGAAGACGCGGCTGGTAACAAGTCCGGTTCGTTCACCCTTTCCTTTAACTACGGTCTCACCGACGTTACGGGTGCAACGGAAGACAGCTTCTATGCAGGCTTCGCAGCTTTCACCGGTTTCGAAACCTACTATATGAGCAAGGACGAATACACCGCAGCGGCGGCTGGCACGTATGCAAAGAAAGTAATCGTTGCAAACGAAGACCCCACCGAATCCACCGGCAACAGCGGTTTTGACTCCGCAACCGAAACTCCTACCGACGCTTTGAAGGAAGGTTTCGCAAGACCTAAGAACTACACGGCGGTTTACAGCAGCAACTACTACGTAAACCAACCCGAAGGCGAATTTGACCCCACCGTAAAAGATCCCATCAACGCAGCTGATTATGCAAATGCAGGCTTGTTGAACAAGGACTACTTCATCGGCACGGAAGAAGAGGAAGGCTACTTCGCTAAGAATTCCGACCTCGTTCAAAAGCTCACGCAGGCAACGGGCGAAACGACGGCAGAAGGCGTATGGAACGCATTCTTCGGTTCGGACGTATCGCAGCCCCTCCTTATCTGGAACGAAGACATGACCGATTCCCTCGGTTATATCGGTGCAAAGAAAACCATCTCGGCTAACGGTTATGCAACCGTATCCGTTCGTGTGAAAGTAAGCAACGCAAGCGCGTACGTTTACCTCATCGATATGGACGACACGACGTATTCTTCGACCTTATCCGTAGACGGCAACCTCGTTTACTGGTACGACGAAGACGGCAACATCTGCACGGGTGATCCCACGGAAAACAAAACGCAAAAGGCGTTCTTGCTTCAGGGCAACGGCTTGTACAAAGCAAACTCCAGATGGAGCAAATACAACACCTTAACGGATAAAGACGGCTACTATGCAAACCTCGAAGCTTACGACCTCATCGGCAACAACCTCGTCGTAGCGGAAAACGGTGCGGCTCATGACTACACCGAAAAAGACGCAAACGGCAGAGTGATTGCTTTCTACGGCGACGGCAACGGCAACTTCTATGCAGACGAAGCAAAGACCGTAAAGGTAAACAACCTCTTCGATATCACCAAGACGAGCGAAGAAGACGACAAGAATCCCCTTCCCTACCGTTATCTTGCAGCAGACGATAAAGAACTCGTTGCACAAGTAAACGATACGCACGGCGAATGGGCAACCGTTACCTTTTATATCCACGCAGGCGCGTACGCGAAGAACTACCGTTTGGAAGTTTGGAGCGGTTCGAGAGACGGCAAGCTTGTCAACGCAAACGACGGTTCGTACGTTATCTTCGATACGAACAACCTCGGCGACGTAAGCAGCAACTTCTCCACGTTGATGGATGAATACAAGGAATTGGACGGCGTGGATACGTTTGAGAGCATCTTCTCTTACTACGACACCGATAAGTTCCTTCGTTACAACAAAGACCTCGATACCAACAAGGTAGGCAACCTCTACGAACACAGCTTCGATCCTACCGCTCAAACGGAAGGCGTCGTATACCTCAAGTATCAAGAAAAGCAAACGCAAACCGTTCTTGTTGACTACTCGATTGTAGACGTAGAAGTTATCCCTGAAACGGTGGAAGATAAGACGGAAACCGACGATGATGACCACGATCACGATCACGAAGACGACGGTATGAACTTCGCATTGTTGTTCAGCTCGATTGCAATCGCAGTCGTTCTCCTCTTCGCTATCGCAAGCATCATCATCCGTAAAGCTTTGGTTAAATACCGCAAGACGCACGGCGTAAAGGTAAAAGCTCCCAAAGCAAAAACCGAAAAGAAAGTAAAGCCCGCTAAGGCAAAGAAAACTCCTGAAACGCAGGACGAAGACAGCACTTATAACGACTAATCTTTCGAAACGTAACAACCTTATAAAATAGAAATCCCCCCGCAACCAATTCGGTTGCGTCGGTTTCTTATTTCTTATTCTATTGCCACGCCATTCTGACGCCATAATGCAGGCGCAATAGGAAATAACGTATCTATATATTATATATGGTATAGAAAAACCGCGGTGCGTTCAAAAATAAAACGCCGCGGCTTTTTTGTTTTTTGCTTTGTGTTTTTAATATTTTATTATTTCGTTGCAATCACTTCCACTTCGACCAACACGTTCTTGGGCAACGTCTTCACCGCTACGCAGCTACGCGCAGGGTTGGTTGTGAAATATTTCGCATACACGCCGTTGAACGCCGCAAAGTCACCCATATCCGCCAAGAAACAAGTCGTTTTCACCGCTTTTTCCAAGCTGCTGCCAGCCGCTTCTAAAACGGCTTGTAAATTTTTCATTACTTGTTCCGCTTGCGCTTCAATCGTCTTCGCCTCAATGTTTCCGTTTGCGGGATTGATAGGGATTTGCCCCGAGGTGAATACCATCTCGCCGCAAATAATCGCCTGCGAATACGGCCCGATTGCCGCAGGTGCTTTGTCCGTCGATACTTTTACAATTTCCATTCTCTTCTCCTTTATTCCACCAGCTTAAACCCAAAATCCGTCAAAGCCCGGCGAATTTGTTTGATATGTTCGAAATTTCTTGTTTCCAGCACAATTCTCAAATAACAACCGTTGACGTCCGAACCCTCGTTGGCTCTTTCATGGTGCACGGAAGTCACGTTGCCGCCCAAGTCCGCGATAATCCGCGACACGTTTTTCAACTGACCGGGCTTGTCTACAAGCTCTATCATGAGTTGACAGCTTCTGCCCGACATCAAAAGCCCACGCTTGATGACGCGCGAAAGAATAGTAACGTCGATATTACCGCCCGACAGCACGCAAACGGCTTTTTGACCGCGCAAATCCACTTTCCCGAACATAGCCGCTGCCACAGCAACCGCGCCTGCGCCCTCGGTAACCAGTTTGTGCTGTTCCATCAGCGCAAGGATTGCAGCTGAAATTTCATCGTCCGTTACGGTTACGATTTCGTCTACATACTTGCTACAAATTTCATACGTCAGTTCACCCGGCTTTTTCACAGCAATCCCGTCCGCTATCGTGGAAACGGAAGACAATTCCGCCAGTTCCCCATGCTCGATGGCGTTTTTCATGGACGGAGCACCCTTTGCCTGCACGCCGTACACCTTAATGCGCGGATTCACCGTTTTTGCGGTGTACGCGATGCCGGAAATGAGTCCTCCCCCACCGATGGGAACGATAATCGCGTCCAAATCAGGGAGCTGTTCAATCAGTTCCAGCGCAATCGTGCCCTGCCCGGCGATAACGTCCTCGTCGTTGAACGGGTGTAAAAAGGTATAGCCTTTCTCGTCGCGGAGCGCAAGAGCTTTTTGATAGGCGTCGTCATACACGCCCTCGACAAGACAGACCTCCGCGCCGTAGCTTTTCGTCGCTTCCACTTTGGAAATAGGCGCGCCGTCGGGAAGACAAATAACCGCTTTGATGCCGTTTTTCTGTGCCGCCAAAGCCACGCCTTGCGCGTGATTGCCCGCCGAACAAGCCACTACACCGCGCGATTTTTCTTCCGCGGAGAGCCGCGTCATTTTATAGTACGCGCCGCGTATTTTAAACGAGCCCGTGACTTGTAAATTTTCCGTTTTTAAAAACAGTTCCGTACCCGGACAGAGCTTAGGCGCATAAAGAACGTCCGTTTTTCTAACGACGCCGCTCAGCGCTCGGCTTGCCCGATACACATTATCAATTGTAATCATATTTTTTCCTTCTTTTTAGCGTAAACTGTTAATAAACTGCTCCGCCCCTCTTGCGGAACGGCTGCCCTTTTTCAAGGCAAACGCCTCCGCTTGGACGTCTAATTCCTTTTCCTCTAAGGAAATCCCATAACGTTTTGCCAACTCGTGCACGATTTGCAGATATAATTTCTTATCGGGACGAGAGAAGAGCACCGTCAAGCCAAAACGCTCGGACAAGGACAACGTTTCTTGCAACGTGTCGTTTACGTGCACGTCGTCGCCCTCTCTATCCCCAAATGATTCCTTGACAATATGCCGACGGTTGCTGGTTGCATAAATCACCGCATTATCCGCCATCGCACTCGCCGAACCTTCCAACGCCGCTTTCAGCATACTGAAATCGTCGTTGTTTTTATTAAAGGACAAATCGTCGATGAAAATGATAAATTTTAAAGGGTTGCCGCTGATTTTCCCCATCACAAGCGGCAAAAACCGCAACTGGTCTTTGCGAAGCTCTATCAAACGCAAGCCTTCGTTAAAAAACTCGTTCGCGATGGCTTTCACCGTCGAGGATTTACCCGTGCCTGCGTCGCCGCACAAAAGCACGTTTGCCGCCGGCCGCCCCTCTAAAAACGCGTGCGTGTTCGCAATGACTCTTGCGCGCTCGTTTTCATAACCGATAAACTGTGCAACCGTCGTTTTGTCCGCGCTGACGATGGGCTCTATCGCGCGTTCGTCCGACAAACGGAACATACAGCAGGAAGAAAAAATCCCATAACCGTATTTTCCAAGCTGACTCAAACGCTGCGTGTATGCGGTAACCATGTCCGTAGTGAAAGAATCAAACGCTGCGATTTCTTCCTCTTTCACACCCATGTCCGCGGCAAAATCCGCAGGCGTTAAGCCTGCAAAACACGAAAAAATTTCCAGTTCCCGTAAAGCGGACGCTTGGATATGCTCGTTAAGAGTTTCCTTTTGCGCAGCTCCTTTGATATACACATTTTCGTCATTGAATACAAGTTCTTGTACAAGCTTTGTCAAATTGCCGCCCTTTTGATAAACGCAACCGGTAAAAGCGGCGTAGCTTTGCATTTTTTGCGTCTCATTTTGCGCTTGACAATAGTCTTGAAAAAAGGCAAAGACGGGGTTTTTCAGAACCCCGTAAAAAACTGCGCAAGAACATAACCGCAAATGCAATTTTTGCAATTTGTTTTCCATACTATCCTCTTATAAAAAGGCAATAATTTTATCCGTCATTTCCGTTGTGGACAAGCACGGAGCGCCATGGGAAAGATCCGCCGTACGGAACCCTGCCTCTAACACTTTATCCACCGCCGTCACGATATCGTTCGACGCGTCCGTTTCATCAAACGCATACAGCAACATCATCGCCGCCGACAATACCGTTGCAATCGGGTTCGCCTTGTTTTGACCGGCGATATCGGGCGCAGAACCGTGAATGGGTTCGTACAAACCGCGCTTACCCTCGTTTAAGGACGCCGAAGGCAGCATACCGATAGAACCGGTGATTTGCGAAGCTTCGTCCGATAAAATATCCCCGAACATATTGCTCGTCACGATGACGTCAAACTGCGACGGGTTGCGCACCAACTGCATCGCCGCGTTATCCACCAACATGTCTTTTACTTCCACGTCGGGATATTCCGCCGCTAACTCGTGCACGATTTTTCTCCAAAGTCGCGACGTTTCCAAAACGTTTGCCTTGTCGATGCTCGTCACCTTTTTATTGCGTTTGCGCGCCGTTTCAAACGCCACGCGCGCAATTCTTTCAATCTCCATGCGGCTATACGCTTCGGTGTCGTACGCTTCTTCGCCATACTTGCCCTCGCGATACCCTCTTTCACCGAAATAAATACCGCCCGTCAACTCGCGCACGATCATAATATCAAACCCGTTGGCGACAATATCCTCGCGAAGAGGGCATTCCCCTTTCAAAGCAGGGTACAATTTCGCAGGACGGAGGTTGGTAAACAGCCCCATCGCCGCACGAATCCCAAGCAACGCTTTTTCCGGACGAATATCCCCCGGCAACGAATCCCATTTCGGGCCGCCGACTGCGCCAAGAAGTACGGAATCGGACGCAAGACAACCGTCTATCGTTTCCTGCGGCAAAGGTTTTCCGCAAGCGTCGATTGCCGCTCCGCCGATTAAGTACGGCGTAAAGGTAAACTGGATATTTCTCTTTTTCCCAACCGCTTCTAAAACGCGTACCGCGCTGTCTACGATTTCAGGGCCGATTCCGTCCCCTTTTAATAACCCGATTTTATAATTTTTCATATTCACCTCGTACACGGTACTCCCGTTTTACTGAATAACACCCTTTTGAATGGACGATACAAGACCGCCGTTTTCGATAATTTTTTGAATAAAAGCAGGGAAAGGCTGCGTTTGAAAACTCTTGCCCGTCGTGCGGTTATAAATAACGCCGTTATCCAAATCCGCCTCGATTTTATCCCCGTCGGAAATCCCGTCTACCGCCTCGTCGCATTCAATAATCGCCAACCCGATATTAATGGAGTTCCGATAAAAAATACGCGCAAAGCTACGGGCAATCACCAACGAAATACCGCTTTCTTTAATAGCAATCGGCGCGTGTTCACGAGAAGAGCCGCAACCGAAGTTATACCCGGCGACCATAATATCGACCACAGCTACTTTTTTCGTAAAATCTTTGTCAATGTCTTCCATACAATGGGACGCGAGTTCTTTTTTATCGCTGGTATTGAGGTATCTGGCAGGAATAATAACGTCCGTGTCTACGTTGTCGCCGTATTTAATCGCTTTTCCGTTAAAAATCATGGCATTACCTCCTCAGGGCTTGCAATTCTGCCCAAAATCGCGCTCGCCGCGGCAACCGCAGGCGACGCAAGATACACTTCGCTTGTCACGTGGCCCATACGTCCAACGAAATTACGGTTGGTCGTCGCCACAGCGCGTTCCCCTTCCGCCAAAATACCCATGTAACCGCCAAGGCAAGGTCCACAGGTAGGCGTGGAAACAACGCAGCCTGCGTCAATAAAGATTTTCACCAGCCCGTTTTCCACCGCTTTCATATAGACGTCTTGCGTAGCAGGAATCACGATGGCACGGACGCGCTTGGCTATCTTTTTGCCTTTTAAAATTTCCGCCGCTTCGGCGATGTCTTTATACTGACCGTTGGTACAAGACCCGATGACAACCTGGTCGATCGCAATCTCCCCGATCTCGTCAAACGTCCTGGTATTTTCCGGCAAATGCGGGAACGCTACAGTGGGTTTGATTTGCGAAAGGTCGATTTCATACGTTTCATCGTACACCGCGTCTTCATCCGCTTTATATGCGATAAATTCACGATTTGAACGCTCTTTCACGTACGCCGCCGTTTGTTCGTCCACTTCAAATATCCCATTTTTCGCGCCAGCCTCAATCGCCATGTTCGAGATGGTCAAACGGTCGTAAACGGTAAGGGCTTGCACCCCGTCGCCGACAAATTCCATCGATTTATACAAAGCTCCGTCAACGCCTATCTTACCGATGATATGTAAGATAACGTCCTTGCCCGACACGTATTTGTTTAACTTGCCTTTGAGAATAAACTTGATAGCGGAAGGCACTTTAAACCAAGCCTTCCCCGTTGCCATACCGCACGCCATATCCGTCGAACCAACGCCCGTCGAAAAAGCACCCAACGCCCCGTACGTACAGGTATGCGAATCCGCGCCGATTACGACGTCGCCCGGCACAACCAACCCCTTTTCCGGGAGCAAAGCGTGCTCGATGCCCATTCTGCCGACGTCATAGAAATGCGTCACTTCGTATTTATCGCAGAAATCACGGCACATTTTACACTGCTGCGCCGCTTTGATGTCCTTGTTCGGCGCGAAATGGTCCATGACCATCGTCACCTTGTCTTTGTCATATACTTCCGTTGCGCCGATGCGGTTAAATTCTTTAATGGCTACGGGAGAGGTGATGTCGTTTCCCAACACTCGGTCTACGTTGACCAAAATCAACTGCCCTGCCTCTACCTTTTCCAACCCCGCATGCGCCGCAAGGATTTTTTGCGTCATTGTCATTGACATGATTTTCTTCCTCTTTTTCATTTCAACGCGTACATGGTACTCGCTTTTTTTAGTGATTGATAATCGCGCCCTTGTCCGCCGAGCTCACTTGCGCGGCATATCTCTTCAAATATCCGCTAACTTCCTTGCGCACGATGGGCATTTCCGCCTTGCGTTTTGCAAGCTCGTCTTCGGATACTTTCAGTTCAATTTTATAATTCGGGATATCGATGGCAATCAAGTCTCCGTCCTTCACGTACGCAATCGTACCGCCGGAAACCGCCTCGGGAGATACGTGTCCGATGGACGCGCCGCGTGTCGCCCCGGAAAATCTACCGTCGGTAATCAGCGCTACGTCCTTATCCAACCCCATACCGGCAATCGCGGAAGTAGGCGAAAGCATCTCACGCATACCCGGACCACCCGCAGGGCCCTCGTTGCGGATTACCACTACGTCCCCTTTCACAATTTTGCCGCCATAAATCGCCGCGATGCACTCCTCTTCACTTTCGAAAACTTTGGCAGGGCCTTCGTGCACAAGCATTTCAGGAGCAACCGCCGCACGTTTCACCACGCAACCGTCGGGGGCAAGATTGCCTTTCAAAACCGCAATACCGCCCGTTTTCCCGAACGCGTTTTCGGGCTTTCTGATAACTTCTTCGTCGAGGTTGACCACCCCTTCGAGGTTTTCTTTCATCGTCTTGCCCGTACAAGTCAACACCGAAGTATCCAACAAACCCAAGCTTTCCAGCTCTTTCAAAACGGCTTGTACGCCGCCAGCCTCGTTTAAATCTTCCATATACGTAGGGCCGGCAGGCGCTAAATGGCACAAATTCGGCGTCTTTTCACTGATGGCATTGACTTCGTCCAAGTCAAACTTCACGCCGCATTCGTTGGCGATAGCCGGTAAGTGCAGCATACTGTTCGTCGAACAACCCAACGCCATATCCGCCGTAATGGCGTTTTTAATCGCCGCCGCCGTCATGATATCACGGGGACGGATATTCTTTTTCACAAGCTCCATAATTTGCATGCCTGCGTGTTTTGCCAACTCGATACGAGCAGAATATACCGCCGGAATCGTGCCGTTGCCGCGCAAGCCCATACCGAGAACTTCGGTCAAACAGTTCATAGAGTTTGCCGTATACATGCCCGAACACGAACCGCAAGTAGGGCAAACCTTTCTTTCAAATTCGCAAAGCTGTTCTTCATTGATTTTGCCTGCCGTGTATGCGCCAACCGCCTCGAACATACTCGAAAGCGAACGTTTTTTCCCGTTCACTCTGCCTGCCAACATCGGGCCGCCGCTCACAAACACGGTCGGGATATTCAATCTCGCCGCCGCCATCAAAAGCCCGGGCACGTTTTTATCACAGTTGGGTATCATAACCAACCCGTCAAACCCATGCGCCATGACCATTGCTTCCGTGGAATCCGCAATCAAGTCGCGCGTGACGAGGGAGTATTTCATACCCGTATGCCCCATGGCAATCCCGTCGCAAACGGTGATAGCCGGGAACATAATCGGCGTACCGCCTGCCATGGCAACGCCCATTTTCACCGCGTCGCAAATTTTGTCGAGGTTGATATGCCCCGGCACGATCTCGTTATACGAACAAACAACGCCGATCAACGGACGGGATTGTTCCTCGTCCGTCAGTCCCAGCGCATGATACAACGATCTGTGCGGAGCATTTTGAAACCCGTTTACTATCGTATCCTTAATCATGTTATCGTCCTTTTAGTTGTTGATAAACTTCTCTTCGTCTGCCCAGCTGTACAGCTTACGGATATCCTTACCTACCACTTCGGAAGGATGTTCCGCCGCAATCTTTCTCATGGCATTGAAATGTACCTGCGAACCTGCTTCGGACATATCCAACAAGAATTCTTTTGCAAACGTACCGTCTTGAATATCTTTCAAAACTTTCTTCATCGCTTTCTTGGTTTCCTCCGTGATAATCTTAGGTCCGGTTACGTAATCGCCGTATTCTGCCGTGTTGGAAACCGAATAACGCATGCCTTCAAAACCGCTTTGATAAATCAAATCCACGATAAGTTTCATTTCATGGATACATTCAAAGTACGCGTTTCTGGGGTCGTAGCCTGCTTCCACAAGCGTTTCAAAACCAGCCTGCATCAACGCGCAAACACCGCCGCAAAGTACAGCCTGTTCCCCGAACAAGTCCGTTTCCGTCTCCGTGCGGAAGTTGGTTTCCAAAACGCCGGCTCTTGCGCCGCCGATACCTGCCGCATAAGCAAGACCGATTTCCCAAGCGTCGCCCGTTGCGTCTTGTTCCACCGCAATCAAGCAAGGCACGCCTTTGCCTACCTGGTATTCGCTGCGTACCGTATGACCGGGGCCCTTGGGCGCAATCATGATAACGTTGACGTTCTTCGGGGGCTTAATGCAACCGAAATGGATATTGAACCCGTGCGCAAACGCCAAAGTTTTGCCTTCGGTAAGGTTGGGTTCGATGCTTTCTTTATAGAGCTTTGCCTGTTTTTCATCGTTAATCAAAATCATGATAAGGTCAGCCGCCTTCGCTGCGTCCGCCGCCGTCATAACCGTCATGCCTTGTTTTTCCGCTTTTGCCCAGCTCTTACTGCCTTCGTACAAACCAACGACAACGTTGACGCCCGATTCTTTCAAGTTAAGTGCGTGTGCGTGACCTTGCGAACCGTAACCGATAATCGCTACCGTCTTACCGTTCAATTTGTTCAAATCACAATCCTGTTGATAAAAAATTCTGTTAGCCATAATATTCTCCTACCTTTATTGAAATTTTTTTTATTTTTTATTTGTTTAAAAGAGTCACCGTACCGCGGTCCAACGCTACGATACCCGTACGGCACATTTCCAAAATCCCGAAGGGCTGCATCAGTTTCACAAACGCGTCGATTTTGGACGGGTTGCCCGTCACTTCAATACACATACCCTCGATAGAATAATCGATAACGCTTGCTCTGAAAACGTCCACCGCCGTCATGATATCGCTTCTGTGTTCCGCTTTGTTTTCCACTTTGATAAGCATCAGCTCACGTTTGATGGGTTCGTCTTCCAAAACCTCTACCTTTTTCACGACGTATAATTTATTCAGCTGGTTAATCAACTGCTGTTTCACGTTATCGTCGCCGCTCATCGTAATGGTGATACGGGAATATTCCGGGCGTTCGGTTTCCCCCACCGTCAAAGCGTCGATGTTGAAGCCGCGGCGGGTGAACATTGCCGTCACGCGCGTCAAGACGCCCGACTGGTTGTCTACGTATACCGCTATCACAAATTTATTATTTTCCATACCCTTTCCCCCTTATTTAACTACCGTGATTAAATCACTAATCGCGCCGCCGGGCGGCAACATGGGCAAAACCAACTCGTCCTTGTCAATCCGCACGTCGATAACGACCGGTTTGCCTGCCGTCAAAGCTTTTTCAAAAGCCTGTTTAAAAGCCACGGGCGTTTCCGCCAAGTACCCGTCCGCGCCGAAGGATTCCGCTAATTTTACGAAATCTGTTTTTCTTGCCAGCACGGTACTGGAATACCGTTTTCCAAAGAACAGAGTCTGCCACTGTCTTACCATACCCAGCACGCCGTTGTTCATCAAGACGATAACGACGGGGATTTTGTAGGACACCGCGGTTGCCAGTTCGTTCAAATTCATACCAAAGCTGCCGTCGCCGGTGATGAGCACCACGGGATCTTTGGTTGCCACGTACGCACCGATCGCCGCGCCAAGCCCGAACCCCATCGTGCCCAAGCCGCCGCTGGAAACAAAACGTCTCGGCCCGTCAAAGCCGGCATATTGCGCCGCCCACATTTGGTGCTGCCCAACGTCCGTCGCAATAATCGTCGAGGCTGGTTTTGCGTTGTTGATAATATCGAATACTTGTTTAGGGGACAACGGCGCGTTGTTTGCCGCCGCAATCTCATCCTCAAACTGTTTTTCTTCCGTTTTTAATTGTTTGACTCTTGCCAGCCAGTCGGGTTTTGCGCTTGCTTCGCACTTTTCCGCAATGCGTTTGAATGAATCCTCTACGTCGCCCACCAGCCCCAAATCCACGCGCACGTTTTTATTGACTTCCGCACTGTCGGGGTCAAGCTGAATGATTTTGCTCTGCTTGGCAAACTTTGCCACGTTCCCCGTTGCTCTGTCCGAGAACCGCACGCCGACCGCCAAAATCAAATCCGCCTCGTTTTGCGCCATCGAGGACGCGTAATGCCCGTGCATGCCTTGCATGCCAAGGAACAAATCGCTCTCCTGCGGAACCGTGGACAAGCCCATAAACGAACAACCGATGACCGCGCCGATTTTCTCTGCAAACGCAACGATTTCCTTGCCCATGCCAAGCCCAGCCGCGCCGCCGCCTACGTAAACGTACGGCTTTTTCGCTTGATTGATGATAGCCGCCGCCTCGTCGATAAGGCTCTGTTTCACCTTCGGCAAGGGAGTCTTTTCCACAACGGATTGCGGCTCGTAATCGCAGGTTGCCACCTGCACGTCCTTGGGAATATCGACAAGCACAGGTCCGGGTCTGCCCGACTTCGCAATTTTGAAAGCTTCGCGCACCGTATCCGCCAAATCCTCGATACGGCTGACGAAGAAATTATGCTTGGTAATAGGCAACGTCACGCCCGTAATATCAATCTCTTGGAAACTGTCTTTCCCTATCAACGAGCACGGTACGTTCCCCGTAATGGCTACCATGGGAATGGAGTCCAGCATCGCCGTTGCAATCCCCGTGACAAGGTTGGTCGCGCCCGGGCCGCTCGTCGCAAGACAAACCCCTACTTTCCCCGTCGCACGGGAATACCCGTCCGCCGCATGCGACGCACCTTGTTCGTGCGCCGTCAATACGTGGTTGATTTCCTCTTTATATTCATAAAGCGCGTCGTAAATATTGATGACCTGACCGCCGGGATACCCAAAAACGTCGGTCACCCCTTGCTCAATCAGCGTCTTGATTAAAATTTGCGCTCCTTTTAATTTCATATTCCGTTCTCCTTGTACTATCTTACTGTCTTTCCTCTCGCAATCTTTTTTCAAAAATGATTAACGTGAAACATTTTTATTCCTTTGTCATGCCATCAGCATACGATTGACCGCTGACACCAAAGCTTTGATAGAGGACGCCATGATGTCCGTATGGATACCCGTTCCCCAGAACGGTTTTCCGTCCGCCACGATGCATACGTACGACGCCGCTTTCGAGGTGGATTTTTCTTCCAAAGCATGCTCTACGTAGCTCTCTAACACGTAATTTCTGCCCAGCTTTTGTTTGATGGCGTTGCTGACGCAGTCCAATCGACCGTTACCGAGCACTTGAATCACCTCGCACTTGCCATCGCATTCGATTTCCACGCGTCCGCGCACCGTTTCGCCGTCCAAATCCTCACAAGACACGTTGTTGACGGACAGTTTTTCCTCTAAATTGACGAAATCACGCAGGAAAATATCGTGCACTTCGTCCGCGGAAAGCTCCTTGTGCGCATGGTCGGAAATGTTTTTGACGTGATACCCAAACACTTCGCGCATTTTCGGGGGCAGCACAAGTTTGAACTGCGTTTCGAGGATATACCCGATACCCCCCTTGCCCGATTGCGAGTTGATGCGGATAACGTCCGCTTCGTAGACTCTGCCCACGTCCACGGGGTCTAACGGCAGATAGGGCACCGTCCAAGTATCCAAATCCTTTTCCACGCGGTATTTCATCCCCTTGGCAATCGCGTCTTGGTGCGAGCCCGAGAACGCCGCAAACACAAGCTGTCCGCTGTACGGCTGTCTTTCACCAACTTTCATTCTCGTCACTCGTTCGTACACCTTAGTAATGGCAGGCAAATCGGAAAAATCCAGTTGCGGGTCGTACCCTTGCGAATACATATTCAGCGCCAGCGTGATAATATCCACGTTGCCCGTTCTTTCCCCGTTGCCAAACAGCGTACCCTCGATTCTGTCGCCGCCGGCAAGCAAACCCATTTCACTGTCCGCCACCGCACAGCCTCTGTCGTTATGCGGATGCAAGGAAACCAAAATGTTTTCGCGGTAATGCAAGTTCTTGCTCATGTATTCCACTTGGTTCGCATACACGTGCGGCATGGAATTTTGCACCGTCACGGGCAGGTTAATAATCGCTTTTTCCGTCGCCGTGGGCTGCCATACGTCCAACACCGCGTTGCATACTTCCAAAGCAAACTCCGGTTCCGTGCCCGTAAAACTTTCCGGCGAATATTCCAAACGCACGTTGCCCCTTGCCTTTTCTTTGTACTGTCTGCAAAGCTTCGCACCGAACACCGCGATGTCCACGATTTCCTTTTTGTCCTTGCGGAATACCTGCTGTCTTTGCGCCACCGACGTCGAATTATACAAATGCACGATAACGTTTTTCGCACCTTCCACCGCCTCGAACGTCTTGGCGATAATATGCTCTCTCGATTGCGTCAAAACCTGAATGGTCACGTCGTCGGGGATTAAATTATCCTCAATGAGTTTTCGGCAAAACTCATATTCCGTTTCACTCGCCGCAGGGAACCCGATTTCGATTTCCTTGAACCCGACGTTGCAAAGGAGGGTAAAAAATTCTAATTTTTCTTCCAAACTCATCGGGATAATCAACGCCTGGTTGCCGTCGCGCAAATCAACGCTGCACCAAACGGGCGGTTTTTCGATGCAGGACTTTTTCGTCCAGTCCATCGTCACGCCTTGCGGTTCGAAATATTGTTTTACGTACTTGTTGCTGTTTTTCATGTCCTTGACCCTTATAAAAAAATTCGTCCCAATACACGGCGCGATAACGCCGTATACAGAGACGAAGAAATACTCCGCGGTACCACTCTTTTTGATGTATAAACACCCGCTTTGCGTCTTTTCAGACCCTCTCTGTAACGGGAGAACCCGTCCGAATCTACTCCGCTCTAATAAAGGAACGTTTCTGTCGGCGGCTCGGGGAGGAGCTATATTCCGCGCGCTGTGTCGGCTCGCACCAAACGCCGACTCTCTGAAAGCGAACGCTACGGATTTTTATCCCGTCATTGCCTTTCTTATTATAATGTATATATTGTATCTTATTTCTTGCGTTTTTGTCAACGCAATCAGCTGCGTTTTCGCTTGTTTTTTAAGGAAATTTCTGTCTTTTTTACAACGGATACACCCAGCCGAACGGATCTTCAATCTTTCCCCACTGAATTCCCGTCAAAGTATCGTATAACCACTGCGTAACTTCCCCGATTTTACCGCCGCCGACAACGTATTCCTTGTCCCCAAACGCCAGCTTCCCAATCGGCGAAACCACCGCCGCCGTGCCACAGCCCCATGCCTCTTCCAAACTCCCGTCTTGCAGAGCTTTTAACAGTTCATCTACGGACAACAATCTCTCCTGCACCGTGTATCCCTTGCTTTTCAGCACTTCAATACAGCTTTTACGGGTAATCCCCGGCAAAATCGAACCCGTCAAAAGGGGAGTAACAATCTCGCCGTTGATTTTGAACATAACGTTCATCGCGCCGACCTCTTCGACGTACTTTCTCTCCACGCCGTCCAGCCAAAGCACCTGAGAATACCCCTTTTGCGCCGCTCTTTCGCCTGCGCGCGTACTCGCCGCGTAGTTGCCGCCGCACTTAGCGTACCCCGTGCCGCCGCGCACCGTACGAACGTCCTCGTTTTCTATCATAATCCCAACGGGATTGATGCCCTCTTTATAATAACTGCCGCTGGGCGAAGCAATCAGCATAAACGTCGCGTTCTTTACCGCATGCACCCCAAGCGCCTCGTCGTTGCCGAACAGGAACGGGCGCAAATACAGCGACGTCCCAAACGATTTCGGTACCCATCTTTCTTCCAACTTCACAAAAGTCGTCAACAACTCCAACATCTCCGCTTCGTCCATCTGCGGTAAGCTCATACGCTCTGCCGAGTTATTCATACGCTTCACGTTTTCCGTCGGACGGAACAGCTGCACGCCGCCATCCGCGCGGCGATACGCCTTCAAGCCCTCAAAAATCTCCGCGCCGTAATGCAATACGGTGGACGCAGGATGCAAACTGATACGGCCAAACGGCACGATCCGAGCGTCATACCAGCCCTTTCCTTCCGTCCAGTCCACAAGCAACATGTGGTCGGTAAATACCTTCCCAAACCCCAAACTATCTTCCGACGGCATCACACCGGGCGTCGTTGTTTTCGTGATTTTTATCTCCATATCCATCCTTCCTTTTTACTATTCGTTTTTTGAATTACGGACGCGCTTCCTATTGATTTATTTAATATTATAATGATAGCACACCAAGGCGATTAAGTCAACGATTTAAGCGAGAAAAACGCAAGTTTTTACGAAAAAAAGCCAAAGATTTTACCGTGTTTTCTCGCTTTATAAAAGGCTTGCGCCCAGATTACGCAAGATTTTCGCATCTTCGTACAAATATCACCCGTTTTTTACATTCTTTTCGGGGTCAGCGCAGTTGCTTTGATTATCGGTATGGCGCTTTTTAACCTCGACGCAGACGATAAACAAATCATCAAATTTATGTAAACGAGGGGGGCAGGTATGGATTTATTAAAGAAAAAACCAAAAAAACTACCGAGAAAAAGAGCTCTTCCGCCTCGGATGGGTTTAAAAAATTAAAACTTCTCGTCACCGTCGTCAACCGCAGTAAAACGGAGTTCTACACCGATTTCTTATCGGCGTACGAGGTCAATTTCCAAACCTCTGTTTTGGCGCAGGGCAGGGCAAGGAATTGCGTTCTCCGTTCCCGTGGACGGCGTCGTCGGTATTGCAGAAGCGCAACCGGCTATTCCCCAAGCAAGTGAAAACCAGGAAAAATCGGGCAAAACCGAGAAATAACAACGAAAACCACCCGAAAATGGGTGGTTTTTTTATTGCAAAATAGATTATAGCAATTACGATGGCTTGCATGAACGGGTTTGCCGTTCTTTTTTTGTGTTATTGCGGTTTGATAACGCCCTTATCCAACAATACGTCCGCTAAAATTGCCAGACGCTGCGGCGATAACGTTTCCCCTCTCGCCTTGTCCTCTACGCCTGCTTCCGATAAAATTTCCTTTGCCATATCACGCGACAACGAGAAAAAATTCACCAAATTATTTTCCAACGTTTTTCTACGGTTCAAAAAAGCGCATTTTACCGTCTGACGATAGGCTTTTTCATCTTTCACCGCGACCCTGCCCCGCTTAAATTCAATTTTCACCACCGCAGAATCCACGTTAGGACGAGGATAAAAAAGGTTGCGCGAAACACGTTTTACCACTTTTGCCGAGCCCTTTAAAGCAATCGCCGCGGTGATAGAACCGTATTCGGGTGTGTTTTCCTTGGCGCAAAACCGATCCGCCACTTCTTCCTGTACCATAATCGAGAGCCCTTGTACCTTGTCGCTCTCTTCCAAGAGCTTTGTCACCAACGGCGTCGTAATGTAATAGGGCAAGTTGGCAACGACGGTGTATTCCTCGATTTCCTTTTCAAACTCTTTCAAATCCAGTTTATTAAAATCACGAAAAATGACCTCTACGTTCTCCAACCCTGCCAGCGTTTCCGCCAAAACGGGCTGTAAATCGCGGTCGATATCAAACGCGTACACCTTTTTAGCGCTTTCCGCCAAAGCGCGCGTCAGCGTCCCTGCACCGCAACCGATTTCCACAACCGTCGTGTCCGCCGTAATCCCCGATGCCTCGACGATTGACCGCAACAGATTGCCGTCGGATATGAAATTCTGACCAAATTGCTTTTTAAAATGAAACCCGTGTTTTTCCAGCACGGTACGAAGTTCTTGCATACTTCCTCCAAATTTCTCTTTCCGTCTTGCTTTTATCTATTACCAGTCCTGCTTTTTTAAGGATTTGTCTTTCACGTCGTCGTAATACGCAAAATACCGCTCCTTAAACGCTTCGGGCGTCATCGGCAGGGGCACGGACGGATCGTCCGCTTGCATTCTTTCCAACAATTCCTGCAATTCATCGGGCGAAAAATCCCCAAGCTCCGTCTCCTCTCCATACGTTTGTAATAATTTCAAAATATCCAACTCAGACATCAGATTTCCACCTCAATATGTTCCATAACCGCTCCGCGATAGGGCACGGTCACACTCCTAAACCCTATTCTTTTCAACATTTCTATCACTTCGTCGCGCTTGTCGCCGATGCGCGCGATATCATGCGCGTCCGAACCGAACGAAACGCTTTTTCCGCCCAACTCACGGTATCTGCGCACAATTTTTTCACACGGCAAAGTCCGCGTCGCAAGCTTTTTATTCGCCGAATTGACTTCCAAAATTTTGTCTTTTGCTATAATCGTCTTTAAAATATCGTCGATTTGTCCGCCAAACTCCGCAAAGTCAAAATCCTTATCCTCAAACGGCACGTACCGCGCCACGTACCCTAAATGCCCGACGATATCATACGGATACGGCGCGTCTAAGCTCCGCCGAATAAGAGACAGATATTCTCGATACGTCTCCGTTTTCCCTTTCGTGAACGCATACTGAACATAATCCACACCCTCTACACTGTGCACGCTGTTGATGATAAACTCGGGGTTGTATTTCTCCACAAAATCACAGTACTTTTTTTGTACTTCTTTATCGTCCGAAAACCCAAGCTCCGCCCCGATAAAGACGTTCATCGCCCCCTCGTAATCCTCGCGAAGATGCCGCGCCTCGTGAAAATAAATTTCGGGCTCGGCATTGATTAACTTCTTTTGCTCCTCAGGCGGAAATTTCGATAGTATGATATCAAAATCAAAATGCTCGCTGACGCCGTAGAAAGCAAACCCTCGCGCATACGCCGCCGCCAACATCTCCGAAAGGGACGCCTTCCCGTCATGGGAAAACGCCGAATGCGTATGCATATCCGTCAAAAATTTCATATCCAGACTAACCCCCACTTTTATTCCCGTTTATTATAGCACACGCGCTCGCTTTTTTCAAGCTTTGAAGAAAAGTCTTGCAGGTTTTTTTCCCTCTTTTTCGTATTTTTGGTAAAAATCTTGTCGTTTGCGCTCTTTTTATGGTTGTCTTTGCCTCAGCCGTTAAATATTACCTCCCTTGCCGTTTTTCTCCTATTGACCGCGAACCCCACCTCTTTGTATAATACGCCTATGGGTCTTGGGCTCGCCCCTCCTCTCGATACTCAGCACCGACGCTTGCCCAAGCCCACAAAAACGAGAGAATATAAAGAGGTACGTATGAAAAAAATTAAAAACACCGTTGCGCTGCTTTGCGCAATCGTCTGTCTGCTAACTCCCACCGCTCTCGCAGCGTGCGGAAAAACGCAAAGCGCAGATAATTCTCAATCCTATCAAAACTCGAACGAGCTACCTGAAAACCAAACGCCGCCCGACGATTTCGACGAAAACAACGGCAACAGCGGAAACGGCACGTCTAATTCGGACAACACAGGTAACGCAGCTAACCCCGGCGCAGGAAACTCCGCAAACGGGGGAAATCAAAATTCGTCTTCCTCAACGAATGTCTCCTCACCCTCCGTTGCGCCCCCTTCCTCGACGCCGCCCCCTGCATCGTCCGCACCAAACAGCTCTTCTGCGGAAACAAGCAAGCCCGATGACACAAAAACGCAAACGGCGCAGTACATACGCTGCACAGCGGATAACGTCAATATCCGCGCCGGCGCAGGCACGGGCTATGCAGTACTCGGCAGCGCAAAGCAGGGTACCATGTACGCGATCATCGGCAAAACCGGGGACTGGTACAAGACCTATTACCGCAATAAAGTCGCTTACGTTTCCGCGTCCTATTTCTCCTTGGTCACGCTTGAAAAATCCACGAACTCCGACGTAGAAAAAGTCCTTTCCGAGGGATATAAACTCATCGGCGTGCCCTACGTTTACGGTGCGGTTCGCGTGCACGACGGCACGGGCAAGCTCCTCAGCGGTTTCAGCTCCCAAAAGTTTGATTGCTCTTCCCTCGTGCAGTACGTTTTTTATAAAGGCACGGGCACGTTGTTGCAATCGCATACCCGAGCGCAGGTCAAGCAAGGCAAATACGTCAAAAAATCCGAGCTCCGCCGTGGGGATTGTCTTTTCTTCACCAACGAGGACCGCGAACATAAAGTCGGCATCGAACGAGTCGGCCACGTCGCTATCTATTTGGGCAACGATTATATCCTGCATACGGCTTCCGACTACGCGCGCATCGAAAAAATGACCGCCTATCGCTGGAATTATTACATCGAAGCGCGGCGGTTTGTATAAGATTTTCCTAATTTGATAATTTCCTAATTTTTCTTAATTTTCTGTATTTTTCTATCGCTTACCCTTTATTTTCTTTCGGGTAAAGCAGCGACGGCGAGCAGCAAAACCTCCTGAGCACCCGCGCCAAGCAACCTCTTGGCGCACTCGCCGGCCGTTGCACCCGTCGTGATAATATCGTCAATGAGAATGATACGCTCGTTTTGACAACTTTTGCGTTTGCGGATAAGATATGCGCCCGATACGTTTTCGCGGCGCTGTTTTGCGTTCATGTGCTTTTGCATGCCCGTTTCCCGACGCTTTTGCAACACGTCCGTTCTAATCTCTACCAAGTATCCCATTTCCGACAACCTACCGCGCACCGCCTCCGCCAAACGTTCGGCTTGGTTGTACCCACGGGCAGACAAGCGCCGCGCCGTCATCGGTACGGGTATCAAAGTAAATTGCGAGCCGATTTCGGGCTTATACGTCTCGACAAAATACTCCGCCATGCGCTCGCCGAAATAATATGCAAGCCGCGGCGCTCCGTTTTTGATGCGATTGACAAAAGCCGCGCATTCTCCGCGATACACAAAGGGCGCAAAACCGCGCGTAAACGACGGCAACACGCATTTACAAGTTTGGCAAACCCCTTGCGCCAGTGTTTTTCTGCCGCATTTTTCGCACGTATCCCCTTCTGTTTTGCAAAGTTTTTCCTCACAGCTTTCGCAAATCCGATGGGTGGGATAGGTAAACAATTCTACGCCGCAATAATCGCAAGTATAACCCCGACCGTCCAAAAATATCCGAACCTTGTCGGTTATATTTTTCAAAAAGCCCTTCAATATTCCCTCTCATGAAAAAAGCGTACTCCCTTGCGTACGCTTTTCTTTTTCTTTTGTCTGTAATGTTTATATTATTCGCCGCGATTTTCGGTATCCTGCACTTGCTCTAATTGCGTTTTTTGCGTATCCAAAGCCGCTTTTTTGCGTTCAAACCGCACCAAAAGATAAGCAACCGCCGCCCCGATGGCGAACAAGACCGCACCCAAAATAACGGACAACCAAATATTCCCCACGCTGACAGCACCAGCCGCCCAACGCATGTACACTTCCATTACGTCCCCGTTGCAGAACATTGACACGATCGAACCCAGCGACAGCCCGACAATCATACAATAGGACGTGTGACGCGCTTTGCCAAATAAATAGGTCAACAGCTTGGAAAAACTGAAAATCCCCAGCAAGAACCCAACACCCAAACCGCCGTACACCAAGAAAATTGCCGGATGCGAAAGCAAATATTCCACGTCCACGCTGTCCATCAAGCTCTTATACCAACCGATAGCCATCAACAACGCGCTTGCACTCAGCCCCGGTACAATCTGCGTCACCCCGACTGCGTACCCGATGACAAGTGCCAAAACCACCTGCCATACTTCCACTTTGTCGAACATCGTTGACACCGCCGCCGAAGCACTCGTTTCCGCCGCGCCGCCGGTTTTTGCCGTCAGCACCGCCGACACGCACCCAAGCGCCACGGGAATACAGAACCCAACCAAGAACAAAACAACGCGCTTAGGGGTAATTTTTGCGCCCTTGATTTCGTCCTTGACCGCAGGAAACGCACCGCTCATCAAGCCTGCAAACAGACACACGACGGCGAATAAATTTATCGCCAGCAGTTCTTTTACGCCGAACAGTCCCACCAAAAAGCCTGCCACCAACCCGAGCCCGATCGGCAGCAAAAACAAAAAGCACGCCTTGAATTTTTTAAACAAGTTCCCGATTGCATACAAAAACTGATCGTACAGTTTAAAAATAATTGCCACCGTCGAACCGCTAATCCCCGGAACGATTACCGCAAGCCCGATGATAAAGCCAAGCAAAGCGCTCTTGCTCCAAGTCTTTTTATTGTATTTAATCAAAGCGATTTCCATGCTTTTTTCCGACATAGTTACTCCTTTGTCTGCGCCAACGCCGCGCGTTTTTCCCGACTTTTCCTATATAAAACGCAGCCGCACCAAACCAGCAATACCGCCGCCGCAATCCCGACCGCGCCCCCGAATATATCCAGTAAAATGTCCGTAAACTCGAACGCTCTGCCGGGTAAAAAACTTTGTAAAATTTCGTCTACAACCGCAACGCCTGCCATTGCCGCGCACGGATAAATTTGTACTTTTTTATGTAAGGTATAGGACGACGCGCACCAGCTAAACAACATTCCCAGCGCGGTAAATTCACAAATATGCGCAATCACGCGCACCGCGCCGTGCAACTTATCATAAGCCTCGCCCGTCGCGTTCGCTATCTCCGAATCGGGCGCGATTACCGCCGCCACTTTTTGCACAACTTCCACCACTTCGCTACTCTGCGCCGAGGATTCTTCCCCTGCCTTTAAAGAGTTAGAAAAAATAAACAGCATCATGATGATAGAGGCAACGACCAGCAGTATCCGCAACGCGACCACCAGATAATCCTTTTTTGTCCAAACCGTTTTTTCCATACTTCTATTATACGCAAAAAAAGGCTTTCGGTCAATGTTTTCGGGCGATTTTTCCTATTTTTTCCTATCTTTTTTCCTCTAAAACCCGTCAAAAAACGGCGTTTTTTTGCAATTTTTTCCTCTTTGCCGACGGTATACTGTTGTTATCCAACTAATTGTTTCAGAGGGAATTTATGAATTACGTAAAAAAAATGTGTATTCTGCGACAAATCAAACAAGGCTTTTCCGCCGACGGCAAAACGCTGTCGGGCTTAATCAAAGCCGAACAATACGGTAAAAACCTCGCCGTTGAGGTTTCCATTATCAACTTCGCCCCCTTAGCTTCCGGGGAATATTACTGTCTGCTTTCAGACGGCAAGGGCAAAACGGAAATGCTGTGCCTACGCGGTAAAAGTTTTTTTAATATCCTCACCGACATGGACATTTCCGGCGGTTTTTGCGGTATCGTCTGCCACGTAAAAACGGACGTCGTCCCCATCGCCTACGGCGTCAACGGCAACGGCGCGTATGACTGGAAAAGTATTCTCAACGCGACCCTGCCCCCCGTCTTTCCGAAAAAAACCGATTCCGATACGGAAAAACCCGAGCTCGAAAAACAGCAAAAAACCGACCCGGAAGTCACGGCGATTGCGGACGTTTTACCGGGCGGCGGGGATAGCAATCTTCCGCACCCGTTAGACCCTATCCACCGCGAAACTACGTACAACGACGAAAGCATTGTGGACGAAAATTATTATGAGGAGAAACAAGATGAACGCCAGCAGCCTGAAAAAATTAGCGAAGATGCACGTGGTAAAAGCACAGCTCAAATCCCGAACAAGGAAACGGGGACAAATCCTGCGCAAGATGGAGATGCTCCGCGCGTACTCCACCCGTTTAAGACGGACTCGGACGGATATTATTACGCTGTAAAAGCGGAAATTGACGAACTTTTTAAAACCTATCCCAAGGACAAAACGCTGTCAAACGCGTTCGGTTGCAGCGACTGGGTGCGCGTAAAAGGCACGGCAAAAGACCCGCAATACCTCGTCGGCGTGCTGTACGAGGACGGCAAAGCACGGTATATCTGCTATGCGTTGAAAGCGGAAGACAAAACCCGTCCGCCACAGGAAATAGAACAGGTGTGCTCTTTTGTTCCTCTGTCCGTTTACGATACCGAACACGGATTTTTCGTCATTTTCCAAAGCGCCGCCACGGGCGAGTGTATCAAGCCGCCGCAAGCATAACGCCGTCCGTATTGTCACTATTGCCTAATGCATAACCGCAAAAAGAGTATGGAAAACCCCTTGCTTTTTACAAGCAAGGGGCTATTTGTCATTTTCTTTAATTACCCATTTTACGCAAGCCTTTGGGTAAATGGTTTTTCACAGTTCCGTTCACCGCTTTTCCAAGCCCGATGGGCAAACCGCAAACGCAAATCAAACACCACCCGTTTTCCACGTCCGCCTCTATCGTTTCTCCGCGCAAATATTTCTCCACGCGCCCGTCTTGGGGGTCAAAATCCAACGCGCGTTTGCAAGCAGACGCCAAAGCCGCCATCGCCAACGAATGCGAGGGCTCGAACCGCCCGTTTTTTACCTCGCCAAGCCGCACGCCTACGCGCAATACGGACAATTTCGCCCAGTCGAACACCCCTTCGGGGAGTTCATATAAAACGCCGTTTACCTCATGCAAGCGGAACGCAAATTTTTCTTTAAAAAAGCTCTTTTCAAAATCTCTGTACGCCTTTTCGCCCTGCGCCGTCACGCTGCGTTTTGCGTCCTTTACCCGTCCGTCCCACGCCTCGACGCGTTCCGTCTTTTCAAACAAAGCCGCGAAATGCCCTTCGCCCTTTTGTTTGTGCGGATAAATTTTCTCCTGCTTCACTAACCGCATTTCGGGGTGCGACAACAAATAATCGCGTACCTGCCCCTCGTCTTCCGTTGTCGCGAACGTGCAAGTCGAGTACACCAACCTACCCCCAACGGCAAGCATTTGCGTCGCGTTATCCAAAATCTGTTTTTGCCGCGCCGCACAAAGCGCTACGTTTTCCTCGCTCCACTCGCCAAGCGCCTCTTCGGCATTTTTACGGAACATTCCCTCGCCCGAACAGGGCGCGTCTACCAAAATTTTATCAAAATAGCCTTGAAAACGTTTGGCAAGAGCCTCGGGGTACTCGTTGCAAACCACCGCGTTTTTAATGCCCATGCGCTCGACGTTTTGGGAAAGGATTTTCGCGCGCGAAGAAATGGGTTCATTCAATACGATAACCCCCTTTCCGTCCATCATGCAAGCAAGCTGCGTACCCTTTCCGCCCGGCGCAGAACAAAGGTCCAGTACTTTTTCACCCGGTTGCACTTCTAAAAGGGGCGCAGCGCACATAGCAGAGGGTTCTTGGGAATAAAACGCGCCTGCGAAATGGAACACGTTCCCCCCGACCTTTTCTTCGTCCGTATAAAACCCGTTTTCTTCCCACGCAATCGGTTCGCCAAGGAAGGGCAAAATCGATTTCAACGCGCACCTGCCCCCCTTCAATGGGTTCAAACGCACCCCTTTATAGGGTTTTTCTTCATAGCAAGCGAAAAAGGCTTCCCATTCGTTTTCGGGAAGCTGATTTTTCATATTTTCTATAAATTTTTCAGGCAAACGTTGCATAACGCCTCCTTATCCGCGTAAAAATTCCGCAAAAGCCGTGGGGGTGAATACCCTCGCGCCGACGCTTTGCGCCGATTTCAACCGCGGCCCGTTCTCGTTTTCAAAACACACGTACACGTCGCACTCCTCCGCGCGGTAGGAGAAAAACGCGCCCTGCGCAAAAGCCGCGCTAAGCAGCTCTTTCGCCAACGAATTTTCCAGCTCTAAGGGGTGCGAAAAACAAATGCGCTTTCCTTTCAACTTTCCGTCCTTGGCACGGCGGCGCTTTTCCTTGTCCACAAAGATATGAAAAGCCGCTTTTAAGCGTTCGCGCTCTTCTTTGCGACGCTCCAACTCCCGTTTGTACGCCGAAAAAGCCTCGGAAGTCGTCTGTTCAATCTCGTAATTTTCTATCCTGCCTTTGGTGATTTTATACTTTTCCAAAAGCTGCGGAAAGGTACAATTTTCCTCTTTGCACATCGCTTCCGCAATTTTCATCGTCGCATAAGCGTCGTCCACCGCACGATGCGCGACAAATTGCACGCCAAGCTCCTGCGCGATGACGCCCAGCCCGAACTGACGGGAAAAATCCCCGATTTTATTCATGTAAATAAACTGCGTGTCCGTGAATTCGAAAGCAAAAGAGGGCAAGGAAAACCGTTTGCTTTCAAAATTGAGGTATTTGACGTCGTTCATGGTCGCGTGACCAGCCACCAAAGTATCTTTATCCTGCAACAGAGCGTAAATTTTGTCCGCTTTTTCTAAAAAAGTGGGATATTTTTTAAAGCTTGCGTATTCGTAGGGCAGCACCAACCCCTGCGCGCCTTTGCGGTCGGTGAGGTGGAATCCGCCCTGGGGGTTGATGAGGATATCTTCCTTTTCCAAAATATGAAATTGTTCGTCCGTCAGACAGTACCCAAACGCGCAAATTTTCGCCGCCGTCTTGGACACCACCGAACATTCGATATCGAAAAATAAATATTTCATCTTACCGCTCTTTTTCTTCCCACAAAATTCCAAAATCAATGCGTTTTTGCTATTTTGTTTTGTTTTTCGATAAATATTATAACATATCCCCGTCAAAAACGCAAAGCTTTTCTTAGAGTCTGCGCAAAAAAAGAGCAGACAGCGTTCAACGCATACCTGCTCCTTTATAAAAATCACAAATCCTCTTTCTTCAACCCCATTAATATGACCCTTGGTAATATCTCATTCATAAACAAATCCATTCTGCTATAATAAAAATAGTACCTAAAAGGAGAAGATAATGAAATCTATACTCGAAGAACTATATTACACGCATTTAGAAACCACGCCCACTATCCAAGATGAAAATACTTTCACACAAGCCTACAATATTTTTAACACTTTGCTCCATTCTTGTAATCAAAAGCAAAAAGAGTTGCTCGTTTCTTTTGATGATTTAAAAAATCAACTTCAATGCGACCAAGGAAAATCCATCTTTATCTCAGGTGTACAGCATGGATTTCAATTATTTTTTGAGCTTTTAGGAAAAGACTTCTTTTCTAATCACGAAATAAAATAAGTTTTAAATTTCTTTGCGCAAAAAAAGAGCAGACAGCGTTCAACGCATACCTGCTCTGTTCCTTTTCTCCTTTTATTTAGGCTGGATAACCGTTTTTCCGCCCATGTACGGCTGTAAAGCCGCGGGGATTTTTACACTGCCGTCTGCCTGCAAGTGATTTTCAATAAACGCAATCAACATTCTGGGAGGCGCAACAACCGTGTTGTTCAACGTGTGCGCAAGCTTGGTTTTTCCGTCGTCGTCCTTGTAACGAATGGAAAGTCTGCGCGCTTGTGCGTCCGTGAGGTTGGAACAAGACCCAACTTCGAAATATTTCTTCTGTCGGGGGCTCCATGCTTCGACGTCGCAGCTCTTGTATTTCAAATCCGCCAAATCCCCCGAACAGCAACCAAGCTGTCTTACGGGAATATCCAACGAACGGAAAAGCTCTACGGTGTAGCTCCAAAGCTTTTCATACCAAGCGTCGCTTTCTTCCGGACGGCAAACGACGATCATTTCTTGTTTTTCGAACTGGTGAATACGGTAAATACCGCGTTCCTCGATGCCGTGCGCGCCCTTTTCCTTACGGAAACAAGGGGAATAGCTGGTCATCGTCAAGGGCAATTTCTTGCCGTCGATGATTTGACCCATAAATCTACCGATCATGGAGTGTTCGGACGTACCGATAAGATACAAATCCTCGCCCTCGATCTTGTACATCATGTTTTCCATTTCATCAAAGCTCATAACGCCCGAAACGACGTCGCCGTGAATCATGTACGGGGGAATGACGTAGGTAAAGCCCTTATCGATCATGAAATCGCGTGCATACGTCAGCACTGCGGAGTGCAAACGCGCGATGTCGCCCGTCAAGTAATAGAAACCCTGACCGGAAGTACGGCGCGCGGAATCGACGTCGATACCGTCGAGGTTTTCCAAAATATCCAAATGGTAAGGCACTTCAAATTCGGGGACTTTTGCTTCGCCAAAGCGTTGCAGTTCCACGTTTTCCTCGTCGTTCTTGCCAAGGGGTACGTCGTCTGCGATGATGTTGGGAATCGCCATCATAGCTTTCTTCAAAGCCGCTTCGACGTCCTCGCTTTCCTTTTCAATGGCAAGCAATCTGTCTGCGTCCGCTTTTACTTGCGCTTTTACCGCTTCCGCTTCGTCGCGTTTGCCCTCTTTCATCAGCATACCGACCTGCTTGGACAAAGTATTTCTTGCTGCGCGAAGGGCGTCTCCCTCTGCAATCAAACCGCGGCGTTTGCCGTCTAATTCCAACGCTTGGTCTACCAAGGGCAATTTATGGTCTTGGAATTTTTTACGTATATTTTCTTTTACGAGCTCCGGGTTAGTACGGATAAGATTGATATCGATCATAACGTTCTCCTCGTTTTCTCTTTCATTTTTTACTATTATACAACTTTTCCCTCGCAAAAGCAATTAAATAAAAACGCAAAAAAAAGGATTTTCGGTAAAATTTCGGGAAAAACCTTGTATTTTTCTCCCCTATATGATATAATGAAAGTAGTATTCTTTATTCCGCGCGCGAAGTTGCGTGCGCGAGTAAGTTAGAGAGGTTGTTATGAAACAAATCGACTTATTCGATAAAATCGACCCCGACGGCGTAAATCCCGACGGCGTTGAAGCATCGAACGGACGAAAGAAAAAAAAGAAAAATAAAAAAGACGGCGCACCCCTTTTCCCTGCGCACTCGGTAGAGCGTATCAATCCCGACCCTGCCCAAGGTCTTTCCCGAGAACATATCGAGGAACGCATCAACGCAGGGCTGGTGAATAAAGCTCCGAAAAAATATTCGAAAACGTACAAGAGTATTTTCATCGGAAATATCTGCACGTTCTTCAACTTGCTGTGTTTGCTGTGTACCATTGCATTATTGATGGCGCGCGCCGATTACACGCAGTTTACATTCGTGCTCATTTTCCTTTGTAATATTTCCGTTTCCATTGTGCAGGAAATCCGTGCGAAACTGAAAATCGACAAGCTGTCTATTTTGTCTTCGCCTACGGCGAAAGTTATCCGTGAGGGCGAAAAATTGGATATCCCCGTTGACCAACTGGTCGTGGACGACGTACTTATCCTTTCCGCCGGTCAGCAAGTCCCTGCCGATTGCTTGGTGCTGGACGGCAACGCGGAGTTCAACGAATCCCTTTTGACGGGCGAATCCGTACCCATTAAGAAAAACATCGGCGACGAGCTGTTTGCAGGTTCGTTTGTGGCGAGCGGTAAAGTCAGCGCACGCGTTGACAAAATCGGCGACAACACGTACATCAGCCGTTTGACGGCAAAGGCGAAAAAATACAAACGCCCGAACTCCGAAATTATGAACTCCATCACGCTGTTCATTAAAGTCATCGGTATCATTATCATTCCTATTTCCATTTTGATGTTCCGTACCAACTTCTCGGTTGCAAAAACCGCCGATAACTGGGTGCCCCTGCAAAAAGTAGGCGGCGTATGGCAAGCTCTTGTCAGCGGCCACGTCGGTCTGAGTACGGCAATCCAGCGTACTTGTTCGGTTATCATCGGTATGATTCCCTCGGGGCTGTTGCTGTTGACGACCATCGCCCTTTCCGTGGGCATCGTGCGTCTGGCAAGATATAACACCCTCGTACAAGATATGTACTCCTTGGAAATGCTCGCGCGCGTCAACGTGCTCTGTCTGGATAAAACGGGTACAATCACCGACGGCAGAATGAAAGTCAGCGATTGTATCATGCTCAATACGCAGCTCGAATACAACATCGACGAGGTCGTTAGTTCCATGTTGGCGGCTCTGCCCGATAACAACCAAACCTCGATTGCTTTATACGAACGGTTTGGACATTCCAACGCCTTGCAGCCAACGGCAATTTTGCCTTTCTCGTCCGCAAGAAAACTCTCGGCGGTATCCTTCGGCAGTGCAGGAACGTTCGTTATGGGTGCGCCTGAATTTGTACTCAAACCCATTCCCGTGCGCGTAGAACGCGTGGTGAAACAATACGCGCAAATGGGTCTGCGCGTGCTGGTAATCGCGCACACGTCCGGGCAGATACAGGGCGAAAAAGTGCCCTCGGGCGCGAAAGCCGTTTCTATTATCACGCTGTCGGACAACATTCGTCCCGACGCCATCGAAACGATTAAGTGGTTCCGCGACAACGACGTTGCCGTGAAAGTTATCTCCGGCGACAACCCCGTTACCGTGTCCGAAGTGGCACGCCGCGCAGGGATTAAGAACGCCGCGAACTTTATTTCCTTGGAAGGGCTTTCCGAAATCGAAGTGGAAAACGCCGCCAACGAATACACGGTTTTTGGCCGCGTTACTCCCGAACAGAAAGCCATTTTAATACGCTCTATCAAGCAAGCCGGTAATACGGTTGCGATGACGGGCGACGGCGTAAACGATATTTTGGCGATGAAAGAAGCGGACTGCGCCGTTTCCGTTGCCTCGGGCAGCGAAGCTGCGAGAAACGTTTCCAACCTCGTTTTACAGGACAATAATTTCGGGTCTATGCCCAAAATCGTAAACGAGGGCAGACGAGTTATCAATAACATTAAAAATTCGTCCTCGCTGTATATCATGAAAACGTTGCTTACCTTGATACTTGCCTTGATTTGTATCGTGGACGGCACGGAATATTTCTTCAAGACGAATAACATGCTCTTGTTTGAAATCTTTATCAGCGCAATCCCCTCGTTCGTGCTCTCCTTGCAGCCGAACACCAACCGCGTCAAAGGGAAATTTATCCCCTACGTCATCAGCCGTGCCCTACCGGGTGCTATCACGATGGCAATCGCAATTATGACTCTGCACGTTTTAAGAAAGAGCGATTTGGCGTTTGATTTGGGCTTGACTACCTATTTCAACGGCGAAGAAGTCGCCTCTAACGAATACCTTGCGCTGATGGTGATTATTTTGACGTCCTCGGGCTTGGTCATGCTGCACCGAATCTGTAAACCGTTCAACCTCTTGCGTGCCGTTCTGTTTACCATTTCCACGATTTGCTGTCTGTTGGCTTTCACCATTCCCTCGCTTGGCAACCTCGTATTCGACGGTTGGGCGGCGCTTGAATTTAAACTGCCGCATACCTTGCTGATGATTATCATTATCCAAGCCTGCTTCCCCTTGTCGGGACTCATGATTCGGGCGTTCGATATGCTGACCCCGGCAGACGTGTTAGAAGAATAAGGAAACGCGTTTTCCTTATCCAACAACGTAATTTAATAAAAAGCGAGTGCTTTATCGGCGCTCGCTTTTTTGTATTGTTTTTCTACGGAAAATCCGCCGAATTTTATATTCAACGCGTACCTGCCTATCGCAAAATAGAAAATGCACCGTTATAATGCACAATAAAAATCCGTCTGCCGAAACAGACGGATTTTTTCATAGATAGGTCTTTAACCCGATTTTTTGATTGTTACGTTTTTACGTTATTCTTCGTCAGAAGACGTTTCTTCCGCGGTTTCCGTTTCGTCCGTTTCATCGTCCAAAACAACCGTTTCTTCCAAATCTTCCGCCGAATCCGCTTCGCCTACCAAATCTTCGGGGCTAAGATCCGCCGCCGTTTCTTCGGGGGCTTGCGTTTCTGCTTCGTCGTCGCGTTCGGTGATGTCCACGGTAGCGACAAGGCTGTCCTTAACGTTCATAACGCGTACACCGCGCGTGCTTCTGCCGATACAGCTGATCGTATCTGCGTGCATACGGATAATCGTACCGCCCGTCGTAATAATCATGATATCGTTTTCGTCGGTAACCGGTTTCAAGTTGACAAGATAGCCCGTCTTTTCGTTGAAGACGCCTGCCTTGATACCCTTACCGCCACGGCTCTGCAATCTGTAATCTTCAATCTTCGAACGCTTACCGTAGCCCTGCGAAGTGAGCGTGAACAAATCGAGCGTGGGATCGACAATCAGCATATCCACGACGATGTCGCCCTTAGCAAGCGTGATGGCTTTAACGCCCTGCGTGCCTCTGCCCGTTGCGCGGACGTCCGTTTCCGCGAAACGGATACACTTACCGCCGCGGGACGCGATGAGGATTTCGTCCTCACCCGTCGTGAAGCGAACGGCAATCAATCTGTCCTCTTCATGGAGCTTGATGGCAATCTTACCGTTCTTAGGAATACGCTTAAATTCGTCCGTGCTGGTCTTCTTAATCAACCCGTTTTCGGTCGCCATTACAAGGTAACCCGTGCCGTCTTCCAAAACAGGCAATACCGCTTCGATCTTTTCGCCTGCGTCAAGCTGTACGATATTGACGATAGCTCTGCCGCGCGCCGTGCGGTTGGCTTCGGGGATTTCGTAACCCTTGATCGAGTACACTTTCCCCTTCGACGAGAAGAGCAAGATAGGATCGTGCGTGCAGCAAACGAACATCTTTTCCACGTAGTCTTCGTCCTTAGGACGGTGCGCGGTGATACCCTTACCGCCTCTGCCCTGCGCTTTGTATTCGTCCACGGGCAAGCGCTTGATATAACCGCCGTGCGTGATGGTGATAACAATGTCTTCTCTATCGATAAGGTCTTCGTCGTCGATGTTACCGTAATCCACGGAGACTTCCGTTTTTCTGGGCGAAGGATACTTCGTCTTGATTTCCGTAAGGTCTTGGCGAATGATTTCGTTTACACGGCTCTCGTTCGCAAGAATGTCTTTCAAATCCGCAATGATTGCGTACAAAGTTTCCAACTCTTCTCTGATTTTTTCCACTTCCAAAGAGGTGAGTCTTTGCAAGCGCATTTCCAAAATCGCGTTCGCTTGTCTTTCGTCCAAAACAAACGCCGAGGTCAAGCCCTCAATCGCCGCGTTCTTGTCCGCGGAAGCTTTGATGATACGAATTACTTCGTCCACGTTCGCAAGCGCAAGCACCAAGCCTTCCTGGATATGCGCGCGTTCTTCCGTTTTGTTTAAATCGTAACGGGTACGGCGCGTGATGACGTCTTTTTGATGTTCGAGATAGTGGTACAAAGTTTCGCGGAGGGTAAGATTTTTGGGTTCGGTCCCGTTCTCGACAAGCGCGAGTAAAATGATACCGTCCGAAGTCTGTAATTTCGTCTTTTTATACAAGGTGTTGAGTACGACTTGCGCGTTTGCGTCCTTTTTGCATTCGATAACGATACGCATACCGTCTCTGCCCGATTCGTCGCGGATATCGGAAATGCCTTCCAAACGCTTGTCGTTTACCATGTCCGCAATCGTTTTAACAAGCTGAGCCTTGTTTACCTGATACGGGATTTCGGTAACGACGATACGGGAACGGGTATTCCCGCCCGAACCGTATTCTTCGATTTCGCATTTGGAACGGATAACGATGTTGCCTTGGCCCGTTCTGTAAGCTTTCTTGATACCGCTGCGGCCCATGATGATGCCGCCCGTAGGGAAATCGGGAGCGGGGATATATTCCATCAATTCGTCCACGGTAATTTCGGGGTTGTCAATCATCGCAATCGCGCCGTCGATGACTTCCGCGAGGTTGTGGGGAGGAATATTCGTCGCCATACCGACTGCGATACCGTCCGCACCGTTGACAAGCAGGTTGGGGTATCTTGCAGGCAATACGGTGGGTTCTTCTTCCGTCGCGTCGAAGTTGGGAATGAAATCAACCGTCTCCTTGTCCAAGTCACGCAACATTTCCGCCGCGAGCTTGGTAAGCTTTGCTTCGGTATAACGCATAGCCGCCGCGCCGTCGCCGTCGATAGAGCCGAAGTTACCATGCCCGTAAACCAACGGGAAGTTGATGGTAAATTCCTGCGCCAAACGCACGAGAGCGTCATAAACGGAGCTGTCGCCGTGGGGGTGGTATTTACCCATACAATCCCCGACGATACGCGCGCACTTTCTCGTCGCTTTATCGTTGTACAAACCCATTTCGTGCATGGAATACAAAATACGTCTATGAACGGGTTTCAAACCGTCGCGCACGTCGGGAATGGCACGGGATTTGTTTACCGCCATCGCGTACGCAATGAACGAACGTTTTAACTCGTCGTCCACCTCGACGTCGAGCATTTTCGTCATCGAGAGTGTTTTTCTAAATTCCTCGGTTAATTCCGGGCTGGTTTCTTTTTTAGCCATCTGTTTTCTCCTCTTATACGTCCAAATCGGTTACCAACGAAGCGTTTTCTTCAATGAACTTTCTACGAAGCGAAGGACTTTCGCCCATCAACATCGCAAACATCTGGTCTGCTTCCGCGGCGTCTTTCATGGTGACGCGGATCAGCGTACGCGTTTCGGGGTTCATCGTCGTATCCCAAAGCTGTTCTTTGCTCATTTCGCCAAGCCCTTTATATCTTTGGTATTCGACTTTGCCGGGGTTGTTGCTTGCGTATTCAAGTTTTTCTTCTTCCGAATACAAATAATCGTCGTGACCTTTAAAACTTGCCTTGTAAAGAGGCGGTTTCGCCGCATACACGTGTCCGTGTTCGATAAGCGGACGCATATAACGGAACAGGAAAGTGTAAAGCAAAATTCGAATGTGTGCGCCGTCAACGTCGGCATCGGTCATGGAAATAATTCTGTCATAACGGAGCTTACTCTCGTCGAAATCGTCCAAAATACCGCACCCGAACGCCGTAATCATCGATTTGATTTCCTCGTTTTCAAGAACGCGGTTCAAACGCACTTTTTCTACGTTCAAAATCTTACCTCTAAGGGGCAAAATTGCTTGGAAACGTCTATCACGGCCCTGCTTTGCCGTACCGCCTGCCGAGTCACCCTCTACGATGTAGATTTCACAAAGCTCGCTGCGTCTGTCCGAACAGTCCGCAAGCTTACCGGGCAACGTCGTCGAGCCCAAAACGCCCTTTCTTCTCGTCAATTCTCTTGCGTTTCTTGCTGCGTCGCGGGCTTTCTGCGCCGTAATACAACGAAGAACCAACTCTTTCGCCACAGAGGGATTTTCTTCTAAGAAGGTTGCCATGTGCTCGGTCACGCATTTGTTGACGAAAGTACGAATGGTGGAGTTGTTCAGCTTGTCCTTGGTCTGGGATTCAAACTGCGCGTTGATGAGTTTTACGGAAACGACGGCGGTGATACCTTCACGCACGTCCTCACCCGTCAATTTCTCGCTGTCTTTTAATATATTTTGTTTTCTGCCGGCGTCGTTGATGACCTTGGTAAGCGCCATCTTCAAACCTTCCACGTGCGTACCGCCGTCGATGGTGTTGACGTTGTTTGCATAGCTGTAAATGACTTCGTTGTACGATTCATTGTACTGGATAGCCACTTCGCAAACGGTATCGCCGTCCTGTTCTTCAAAATACACAGGCGCAGGGAAAAGCAGTTCTTCACGGCTCTTGTTCAGTTCTTCGACGAACGAGCAAATACCCCCTTCGTAACAGAAGGAGTCCTTTTGCTGTTGTCCCTCACGGGTGTCTTCCAACGTGATACGCAAACCTTTGTTGAGGTAAGCAAGCTCGCGAAGTCTGCCCTTTAAGGTATCGTAGCTGAACACGGTGGTTTCGAAAATATCCATATCCGGCAGGAAGGTTACTTTCGTACCCGTAGCGTCGGTATCGCCGACGATTTGCACGCTGCGCTGAGGCACACCGCGGTTATATACCTGCTTATACACGTGTCCGTTTTGGAAAACTTCCGCTTCCAACCATTCGGAAAGCGCGTTTACCGCTTTTACACCGACCCCATGCAGACCGCTGGATACTTTATAGCCCGAATCCCCCCCGAACTTACCGCCGGCGTTGACTTTCGTGAAAACGACTTCCAACGTGGAAATGCCTTCCTTGGGGTGAATGTCCGTGGGAATACCGCGCCCATTGTCCTGAACCGTACAGCTACCGTCTTGGTTCAAGGTAACTTCGATATGCGTACAATATCCTGCCAACGCTTCGTCGATAGAGTTATCTACGACTTCGTGTACAAGGTGATGCAAACCTTTTGCGTCGGTAGACGAAATGTACATACCAGGACGTTTACGGATATGTTCCAAACCGTCGAGGACTTGTATTTGCTCGGCGCCGTATTCGGCTTCTACTCTTTCTGCCATTTTTTTCTCCTTTCTCTTTCCCTTTTTATAAAAAGGGAAAATTTTACTCCTTCATTATACCACAAAATTTTTTAAAAGTATAGCGTTTGAACCTGATTTTTTTTGTTTTTTCGCGTTTTTTACCCCTCTTTTATGAAAATATCCCGTTTTGCGCTTTCTTTTCCCCTTAAACGCGTGATTTTCCTTTTGGTCGGATAAGAATACTGTTATTATAAAACAAGCGAAAATCGCCCCGTTTTTTCTCTTGTGGCTTTTTGGCGCGAAAAAATGCAAAAGAAAAACCGCTCGGCGCAAGACGCATACCGAACGGTCTTTTTTCGTATTATGTATTTTTTCTTTTTTTGTTTCGAGGTGAAATTTCTCTTTTTTTACCTAAACCATGCTTTTATTCTTCGGCAAAAGCCTCTCTTGCCACGCAAAGCACCTCTTCGGGCGTTTGCGCGCTAAAAAATCTATCCTTGAACGCCGCCGCGCCGCGCAGCCCCTTTACGTAGAACGCGCCCATCTTGCGCATGAACACCGTTGTAAAACGTTCGTCGCATACCTGCTCCGTCCATTTTAACTGTTTTTCAAACATTTGCAGCTTGCTTTCGCCCTGTTTTTCCGTGAGCGAACAGAAGATTTGCGGGTCAAACAGAGCCGCTCTTGCCACCATCACGCCATCCGCGCCCGTCTCGTTTATCAGCCTTTCTGCATCTGCGCCAGAAAACACGCCGCCGTTGGCAATCACGGGGACTTTTACCGCTTGTTTCGCCGCCGCAATCTCCCCAAAATGCACGTCTCCCGCGTAAATTTTCTCCCGAACTCTGCCGTGGACGGTGAGCAAACTCGCCCCGGCTCCTTCCATGCGTTTGGCAAACTCTTCCGTGACGTAATTTCCCTCCGTCACGCCGATACGGAATTTTACGGTGACGGTTTTACCGCTTTTTACGCACTCACGCACGATGTTTTCCGCCTTTTTCGGGTCTTCCAAAAGTGCGCTGCCCTCGCCGTTTTTATAAATTTTCGGCACGGGACAGCCCATATTGATATCGACGATGGGAAAGGGCGCAAGAGATTCGTGTTCGCACGCCATTCGCATAATTTCCGGGTCGCTTCCAAAAATTTGCGCCGCGCAAAGCCCCTCGTTTTCGTCCGTATAAAGGAGTTCTTTGGTATTTTCGCTGCCGTATTTCAAACCCTTTGCGCTCACCATTTCCGTATAGCAAAGCCCTGCGCCGTACCCTTTGCAAAGTCGGCGGAAAGGATAGTTCGTATACCCAGCCAAAGGCGCGAGGAATACGTTGTTTTCAGTTGTGATATTGCCTATCTTTATAGGTGTTAAACGCATACCTGCCTGCCCCATTTTGCCTTTTCGGCATTATTTTTTTCTTATTTATTAAGTGCCGTTTTGGCTTTGACGTAATACTCGTCCCATTCCGTTTCGGACAGCTCGGTCACCTTTCTGCCGTCGGCAAGCGCCAACTTTTCCGCCTGAATAAACCGCGTTGCAAAGCGTTCCGCGCTCTCTTTTAATGCCTTTTCGCAATCGCAACCAGCCAAACGCCCTACGTTGACCGCCGCAAACAGCACGTCGCCGAGTTCTTTTTCGGAAGAAGTTTTATCCCCCTTTCGATACGCTTCGAAAAATTCGTCCAACTCTTCTTGCAACCGCGCCGCCGCGTCCTCTACGGTAGCAAAATCCATGCCTGCCTTGGACGCACGTTTGCCTATTTTTTGTGCACGCATCGCCGCAGGGAAACACTTGGGCACGTCTGCCACCGAATCCCCAAACGTCGTTTGGTGCTTTTCCGCCATCTTGTTCTTTTCCCAAACGGACAGCGCGCTACCCTCGTCCTTGGCTTTGTCGTCGCCGAAGACGTGGCTGTGGCGGAAGATGAGTTTTTGACAAATCCCCGTCAAGACGTCGCTTAAATTAAACGCGCCCGTTTCCTCTTTCATAACCGCGTGAAAAACCGCCTGCAAGACGATATCGCCTGCTTCTTCAAGGACTTTTTCATCGTCGCCTTGGTCGATGGCGTCCACCAATTCGTACGATTCTTCCACCGCCGACATTTTGATGCTGTCGGGAGTCTGCGCTCTATCCCAAGGACAGCCGTTGGGTTTTCTCAACCGCACGACGATTTCCTTTAAATCCTCTAACGTGAAACGCTTTTTTTCCAGCAAATCCATTTCCTCGATAGCAATCGCGGAAGTGTAATCGTACGCGCGCTGTCTATCCGCTTCATACAACGGTATTTTTTTCACTTTGCCCTGCTTGATAAAGCTGACCTGCGTCTCTTCCCCGAACAAATCCCCGAGAAGAAGTTTAATGTCGCTGGCAAAAGCCTTATCGTCCACGTCGTAAACGATGAGGGGCAAAGAGAGCTGCCCCGCGGTGATTTTTTCTTCCAGTTCATACGCGGATACGGCGGTGTAAGAACAGCTTTTGAATTTTGCCGCCTTGACCAGGGCGGTGATTTTCGATACGCCGTCCACGATTTCCATCTTGCCGCGCGTGCGTTTGAGCAAAGCTTTTACCGAATTATCTTCGGTCGGAGCACCGTCCACAAGATACACGGCGTCCGTTCCGTTTTCCGCCACCGCTTTCGCCAAGTTTTTGGAAAGCGTAGCAAAATTTCGGCTGCTTTCATAGACGTAGTCCAGGCACACGTGCGGTACGCCCAACTCTTTCACCGTCTCATACGAGTTGGTATACGCCGTGCGAACGACGATTTTTCTGCCCTCTTTCGCCGCTGCAATAATCAACTCCTCGCCGCGACGGGACAAATCCCCTTTTTCTACTCCCAAACCGATTACCGTAATCATTGTTGGTTCACTCCTTGCTCTTTTTGCGTTTTTTGCTTTTTGTTATACGTAAATTATACAGGAAAAGGACAAAAAAAGCAACCAAATAACAAAGATTCCCTGCATACGCCAACCCAAAAACGGAAATTTCGGGGTTTTGTAGCCAAACGGAGTACGCCAAAGTCTTTATCGACACGCCGACCAGCATGCCGATTGCACCGTATTGCGGTTTTCCCTGCGCCGTCAAACACGCCGACAGCGTCTGCACGCACGAAAGCGCCAACGCGCTGAACGAATACGCTTGCACCAGTTCCCCAAGCAGCGTTTTTTCCGCCGCTGAAAGGTTGCGAAAGATAATCCGCACGGCAGGTTCGGCAAATAGATACAGCCCCAGCGCGCTGACGCCGCCGATTAAGACGGTGAGCCCGAGCGAGCGGAACATGCTTTTCCGCGCGCCCCGTTTATCGCGCGATGAAGCGACCTTAGGAATGCTTGCCGCGGCGATACCGTAGCACACGGAAACGGGCAACCCCACCACCGTCACCGCGCCGCCTGAAAACAATCCGTATAACGTAACGGCGTCCTGGGCATACCGTCCCAAAAGACGCGGCGCTATCACACTATCGAGTAGCGCCGATAAGGGCAGCAAAAGTGAGGTGAACGTGACGGGGATACTCATACGTAAAATGGCCTTGAACGCGACCCTGCCCCCGTCGTTTTGTATTTTTTGCCGTTCCCGTTTGTAAAATGCGAGCATCAAAAACAGCGTAAAAAGCTCGGAAACGGACACGGCGAGGAGTAAAAAAGTAACGGCTTTTTGTACGTTGTCACGGAATAGATACGCAAACAAAATCCCGAACGCGACTTTGACGATTTGTTCGGCAATCTCCGACACGGCGGTGGGCATCATGTCGTTTTTGCCCTGAAACCAACCGCGGAACACGGAAATGGCTGAAACGAGCGCCACGGACGGCGCGAGGGCGTAATACCCGCCCAACACCTCTTCGCTGCCCTGCGCTTTTGCCAAAAACGGTGCAATCAAGCCCATGAGAAATGTCCCGAAAACGCCGATTAGAACAAACAATTTCATCGCGGATACAAACAGACCGCGCGTGCTTTCGCCCCGTTTGATGCGTTCCGCCGTCAATTTGGCTATCGAAGAGGGAATCCCCGTCGCCGACACCGTCAACAGCAGGCAGTACACGGGATACACCATTTGATACAGCCCCAGCCCCCTGCCCCCGATGAGGTTGGTAAGGGGCATTCGGTACAAA
>JAZQGK010000082.1:0-3259 GCA_045539975.1 Candidatus Scatosoma sp.
TCACAGAACGACATGGCTACGATCCGACTTTATCTCGGTTCAAGAATCCCTCTATTTTTCAACTCCGCAAACGTAGCCGATACAGCGGAATGCTCACCCATAGTCGTTACCGCATTTCCACGACGAGCAAAGCCAAAGATCGCTTGGTTATCCGCCTCTGTCCCACATGAGGTAAAAATCAACTCAAAGGCAGATTCCTCCGCGAATTTAGAAAGCAAAACGGAGCGCGCCTTTTTCAGCTCGCTCTGCAACGCAAATCCCGATTTGTATAACGCCGAGGGATTATAAAATTTTTCAGTAACATAACTTTGCGCGGCAACAAAAGCCCGTTCATTGGGCTTTGTCGTCGCCGCATTATCTAAATAAATCATTTATTTTTCTTCTCTTGCATTACATAATCATGGTCAAGGACAGTTCGCTTCAAGAATTTCATCATATTCAACAAAAGTTCTTCACGGCATTCCAAAAGATATAATTTCTTACCGTTATAATTTGCATGAACATACATAAAAAACTTCCCTTCAGCTGCTTCCATGTTTGCGGTACAGTAAACCGTTTTCGTGGAAGGGTCCGATTTAAATCTTTCGAACGCCGGGCAATCAGCATCGCCTACTTGGATAATATCCTCACAATCAAATCGTGCCACAAGTTTTCTCTTGTTTACGTTAATAACCTTAGAGATACGCAACTCACCGGACACAAAACAGTAATCGTAGCTAACGTTAACCCCAGTCTTCCACTTATACAACAAAAACCAAACGCCAAAAAAGAATGCAGTTTGAAAACCTAAAAACCATGCAAAACTACTCCCAATGAACATAACGCAAGAAATGCCCATGATGATCGTCAACACCAAAAACAGCACTGAAATTGCATGAATAATCGTATATTTTCGCTCGCCTTTACGCGCATTATGCGCTACGGAGCTTTCTTCATAGAAAATATCCATTATTTTCTCCCAATAATTATTTTTTTAAATCTCCAACATACCTTCGTATACCGTTTTAACATTCCCCATTAATTCTACGTCACCATCGGAATGATAATTAACGGTTAAATCACCACCGCGCAGTTTAACGGTAATATTCGTATCTTTGTCACAGTATCCAGCCAGAACAGCCGCTACTACCGCCGCGCACGCACCCGTACCGCAAGCCCAAGTTTCCCCGGTCCCACGCTCCCAAGCGCGCATTTTTATCGTCACCTTATTAACCACACGAATAAATTCGGTATTGATACCCTCGGGGAAATATTCACAATGTTCAAATTCAGGCCCTACCGCAGGCATATTGATTGCGTCTACTTTATCACTGAAAATGACACAATGAGGGTTCCCCACGTTCACGAGCGTGATTTTGTAATCCAAGCCGCCGATATTGACAGTTTTGGCCACGATTTGAGGCTCGTCCCAAATGCAAGGGATTTGATTTCCGGCGAGAATCGCTTTTCCCAAATTTACACTCGCAGAGTTTACCTTACCGCTAAACGAGTACACCTTTACGTCACAAACAAGCCCTGTGCTTGTCTCTATCTTCATATCGTTTTTGCGAACTATATTCTTTTCGTAGAGATACTTCCCGATGCAACGAATTGCGTTCCCACCCATAGGAGCTTCCTTGCCGTCGCGATTAAAAATTCGGATTTTTGCATCTGCTTTCAAGGAATTTTCAATCAAGACAATGCCATCGCCGCCAATCCCGTAATGCGGAACAACGTAATTCACCGCAATAGATTCCGGGCAGGTTATTTTTCCATCTCGGTTATCAAATACAATGTAGTCATTCCCACAAGATTGCATTTTTGTAAAGTTGAGCTTCAATTTCTCACTGCGTAGAGCGTTAATATCGACAAGTTCGGTATTATCTTCGGTAAATTGACTTGCGATAATATCCGCGAGGGCATTTGCGGTATCCAAAGCCGTTAAAACAGTGATACCCAACAATATTGCATGGTGATGCAGGCGAATGAAGTCATTGATAGATTCGATGTCCGTCTTACCCGTATAAACGATATAGTCAATCTTGCCCTCGTCCATCATCTTGATAACGCAGTCCGTTGCCGACAATCTATCCACCACTTGGCAGTCAAACCCTAAATCGGTAATAACCTTGGCTGTACCTTTCGTTGCATACATCGTACAACCCAAATCACCAAACTTCTTTGCGATGGTCAATACGTCCAACTTATCTTGGTCGTTTACGGTCATATAAACGCCCACAGGACGACGCTCCGAAGGATGACACATTTTAAAGCCTGCCGAGACAAGACCTTTAAACATCGCCTCTTCCATCGTTTTCCCAATCCCGAGCACTTCCCCCGTCGATTTCATTTGAGGACCCAACTGCGAGTTCACGTCATTTAATTTTTCAAAACTGAATACGGGTACTTTCACCGCAACGTATGGTGAAGAAGGATACAGCCCCGTCCCATAGCCAAGTTTTTTCAATTTTGCCCCAACAATAATCTTGGTCGCAAGCTCTACCATCGGCACGCCCGTAACCTTGGAAATATAAGGTACTGTACGCGACGCACGGGGATTTACCTCAATAACGTACAGTTGCCCGCGATAAATCAAGTACTGAATATTGATAAGACCTTTCGTTTTCAATTCCAAGGCAAGCTGCGTAGAAACCTCGATAATTCGTTCCAACATCGTATCTTCCAAGTTATAAGGCGGATACACGGCAATCGAGTCGCCGGAGTGAATACCGGTACGTTCGATATGTTGCATGATACCAGGAATTAAAACGTCCTTTCCGTCCGAAATCGCGTCTACTTCTAATTCCGTACCCATCAAATATTTATCGCAAAGCACGGGATTTTCAATACCTTGCGCCAAAATAACGTCCATGTATCTACAAACGTCTTCCGTTGTAAATGCAATCGTCATATTTTGTCCGCCGATAACATAAGACGGGCGAAGCAATACGGGATATTCCAATTTTTCCGCCGCTGCAAGTGCCTCTTCCTTAGTCATGACGGTAATTGCCTTTGGTCTGGGAATAGAATATTTTTCCAAAAGCGCCTCAAAACGCTCTCTATCTTCCGCTCTGTCAACGCTATCTGCGGAAGTACCGAGAATGCGAATACCGTGCGTATTAAAATATGCGCAGAGATTAATAGCCGTCTGTCCGCCAAAGGTAATAATAACCCCATAAGGCTTTTCAATATCCAACACGTGTTGCACGTCTTCCGGCGTCAACGGCTCAAAATACAGTCTATCCGCCGTATCAAAGTCCGTTGAAACTGTTTCGGGGTT
>JAZQGK010000083.1:0-4662 GCA_045539975.1 Candidatus Scatosoma sp.
TGCGAGCCTTACATACAGTTTAGCACGGAGGAGCTTTTTTGTATAGCAAATGGTAGGCTTGAAGCTAAAGCTATTTGCCACCAGCACAGCTGGTGGGTTTTGAAAGGGAGTTGCATATTGCAACTCCCTTTCTCTTTACACGTAAAAAGCACTCTCATACGAGAATGCTTTCTATGGAAACCTTGAATAACTGTGAGAGCCCGTATACGTTTTCAGTATTTGGGATTCTTTTGCCTGTCTGCCAATAATATAACAACCTTGGTGTTATATCCAACCGAAAGGCAATCTCTTCATTGGGCATATTTGATTCTGCAATCAATCTACCCACGTTTTGCGCTACTCTTTTCTTATTAAGTTTCTTTAATTCGTTCATAACGTCACCTCCATATACAATTCAGTGACACTAGAACTAATTATATTTTACCAAAATTATATATACTTGTCAATTAAACACTATGAACAACTGTTCAATTTTGTCCTTTAATCGTATTGTAAATAGCTCCAGGCAAATATCCAATAAGGATTTCATAGAGTTCATTAGCATTACATAACCAATCGGCAATTACTCTCATGTTAAACCAAAGAAGCATGAGTTTCATACAATCGTTTTTAGAAACATCTATATCGTTATCTTGATAATCACCATGAACAATAGTGTTTCGATGTACTACTCCACCAATTTTATCCGTACTGGCTACTTTTTTATAATATGCATCAATTTTATCCCAAGCGTTTTTATTCCATTTAACATCAAACTTATCTATTAAGTCTTTAATTTTATTTGCCCTTTGCAAACCGTTTCTATAGGTTTTGCGCTTTTGATAAAAACCTTCAAAAGCATCTGCGCACTTTTTATGCTCACTATCTAATAAAGCAAATAAATTACGAGCAGCCGTTCTATAAAAGCCCCCTATCATTAATTCTACGCAAGCATATAAATCTTCCGTTTTTCTTTGCATTGATGAGCTATCATTTCTCATTTGCATCAAAGGATATAACAAAACCTTTAAACTAACACAGTCGTTATAATAAAATGAATCGATAAGCATTTGAGCGTCATACTCTTTTTCCAACAAAGGAAAATCTGGTGTTTCTAAGAAATATAAAAAAACTCCTTCTTCCGCTAGTTTATCCATTTTCTCTTTATACTCTGTAGAAAATAGTGTTTCTCGAGACTTATCGATCCTTTCATTCAATTTAGATGCGGCTTCAAGATACTCATACGCAATCCGAGCATGTTCGGTTACCAATTCTCCGTGTTTTTTGAGCTCAGGGATTTCATTCATCTTAGAAACAATGTCTGCATGATAATTAGGCTCAGATATAGCTTTTAATAATATTTCTTGAGATGCACCAACCAAAGATTCTTGGGTTGATAATGTCCCCTTGAGCTCTGGATATTTAGCAAAAAACTTAGCGCATCCTACATTCAAAAGTTCAATCTCTTTATCTAAAGATTCATAATAAATATTTCTCTTTTTATTTGCAACTTCGCTTAATTTAACTTGCTCGTCAATTTCTTTTTGTATTTCCTCTGTCATACTTTTGTCTTGTTTTTTTAAGATATCAATATATTCTTCTTCCGTCATATTAAATCACCTTAACCAAAACGCATTTAGGCTCAATTTCAATCCCCAAGCAACGTTAAAATTTCGTCAGCGTTGGTGTCGGGTTTTACTTTGGGGATAACCGCTTGTACAAAGCCTTGCTCGTCAATCAAGAACGTCGTTCTCACAACGCCCATACTCACCTTGCCGTACAACTTTTTCTCTTGCCAAACGCCATACGCTTGAATTGCCGAAAGTTCGGTATCCGACAACAAAACAAAGGGCAAATTATACTTCGTCGCAAAATTCAAGTGCGAATTCACGCTATCTTTGCTAATACCGATAATCACCGCGTTTTTGTTTTCAATTTCCTTGTTTTTAAGCGCAAAGGCACAGGCTTGTCTTGTACAACCAGGGGTATTGTCCTTCGAGTAAAAATACAACACTACTTTCTTACCGAGAAAATCAGACAACGAAACCATATTCCCGTTTTTATCGGGCAACGTAACCTCCGGCGCTTTCATTCCAACTTTTAACATATATTTAACTCCTTATCTCCATTTCAAAATATTTCAATAATGCTTTATAGGTATCCTGTCCGTCAAGGCAGGTTTCAATTAAAAAGCCCTTTTCGTTGTTCCACTCTCGTAAGCCACGATAATAGAACATCTTTTTGCTATCCTCGATAATAAAGGGGATAATATTGTGGCGCAAACATTCCTTGAAAGCAATTAACCTACCCACGCGCCCGTTCCCATCTTGGAAAGGGTGTATTTTTTCAAATCGGTAGTGAAATTCTACGATATTTTCAAAGGAAATCTTCTCAATCCCTACGTACCAAGTAAGCAATTTTTGAATTTCAACGCATACCTGGTTGGGGGAAACGGTTGGCGCGCCACCTACCGTATTCGGTTTTGACTTATAATCGCCAACCCTAAACCACGAAAGACGGGAATCCGACGTCGCTGTTTTCAAAATGCGATGCAGCTCTTTGATAAACGTTTCCGTCAACTCCTCTTCCGCATGCGTGATAACATAATCAATCGCGCGGAAGTGATTATTCGTTTCGATAATATCGTCAACGGGAACCCCTTCTTCCGCCCCAATTGTGTTCGTTTCAAAAATCAAACGGGTTTGGTCTTCGGAGAGCTTGCTACCTTCGATGCGGTTGGAGTTATACGTCAAACGCACTTGCGTTTCGTGGTAAAGACCGCCCGAAAGTTTCGCTTCCATTTCCTCCCGCAAAACCTGTAAAATAGGGTTATCGCAAACCTCTTGATATAAATCTTCCACCATATAACCGAAATGCGCAGCAATCTTTTGCAACACGTTGTCGGCAATTTTTTCGCCTTTGCTAATCTTGGCAACCGTACGCGACGAAATACCAAGCACCTTTGTCAAATCAGACTTCTTCAAGCCGTTTTCTTTCAAAATCTTTACTAAATTATCGTAAGAAATCATATTTTTACTCCTAAATCTTTACTTATTATAGCATATTTTAAATAAAAAGTAAAGATTTTTCGCATATAATGTAAAAAAGGTTGCGCCTAAAATTTAGTAGAATCCTCTTTTCTATTATGCAATTATTTCATGTTTTTTTATAGACACATCTCAACACGAAATGTAGAAAGCTGTCTACCCTCCTATATGTTAGTCCCCTTTCTTTTTTGGAGCGCGCTTACGAATAGGCAAAAACTCCTTATATCCATTTTACCCGTTGCAATATAATACGAGAATGTTTATATCACTTTTACACTTTTCCCGACCTTGAATAATAGATTGGTAGTTGCTTTTTCAAGAAAAAGGAATAAATCAGGTATACTTTACCATATCTAACGCCAAATTCAAATGAATACGACTACTCTTACCTGCTTTGTACTATATTAAAGACGCAGCTTTGCAAACTGCGTCCTAAATACGAATAATTTAATTATCCCTTAACTTAGATTTTTATGATTTCGCTTAAACATTTTGCAAGCTCTTTTGACTTTCCCCAGTCAACGATTTGAAGCTGCTCATCAAATTGAGAAAAGACTTTGTCGGGATAAAAAACAGACAAGGCCACTCCTAATTTAGATTTTAATTTTAATCTATCTGTTGACAAATAAGATACAGGTTCTAATTCATCAATAAAATTTTCACTTTCTTCTACTATGTATGTGCCGTCATCTTTTTCAGCCAATGCACTTAAAAGAACCGTTTCTAACGCCCCTGCGCCTTCTTGCGGAATCACCGTTAATAAAAAATTAACATTCGCCTTTTCTTGATACTTGTTTGATAAAATATTCTTCTTCCAAGTGTTATTTTTTATACTTTTTATATTGGGCGACAATTGCTCCAAAATATCTGTTTCTATGGCATGAACCGTTTGCTCATCAGCGTCAGTCATCAATGCAATGCGGAAATCTGTTTCCCCAAGATGTGCTGTTTCAATCATTGGATATATATATTCCGTAAAAAATCCACCAAAATTATCTTTTCCACCAACAGCACAAATAAGAAGGTCTTCATTATCTTTAATATAGTTGAATGATTTTTTATTGCTAAGCGGAACAGTTTGCGGAATATTCATTTTTAATTTCGGTTTGCGTTCAGTATTATATCTCCAAGACGTTGTTTTTTCTAAATATAAACCCAATAATGTTGCGTCCGTTTCCCCTTCGCACAAAATAATTCTTATCATGAACGCACCTCAAAGCCGAAAAGTTCTCTGTTCCTATAAACTTCAGAACCTTTCATAGAGCGCACCTTTAAATCACCTTCAACGTCTTTCTTTAAGGTGATTACATTTATTAAATCGTGCCTTTCATCAATTTTTCCGTTATAATTTTGTGTGTTTAAAATCTCATCTATAGCTTCTAAACTGTGCGTAGTGATAAAAATTTGAACATCCCATTTCATCGCAGCTTTTATTAAAAAATTAAAAATCTCACCATAGTACTTATAATGAATAGAGGTGTCAATTTCATCAATTAATAAAACGCCACCTTGCGCTTTTATTATCCCGTTTGCTAAAGACAAAACTTTTTTAATACCGTCACCATAGGTAGATAACGGCATTAATCCTTTTTTCTTACTTCTAACGTATTCTACAGCTCGGGAAGAATTATCATCC
>JAZQGK010000084.1:0-4253 GCA_045539975.1 Candidatus Scatosoma sp.
CGCTACTGCTCGTTATTTCGTTATCGCTTGTAGAACTACTGCCATTATCCGCGCTTGGCGTGCCGCAGGCGGAAAATGCCATACTCACCGTCATAACGACTAACAGTAAAAATGTAAATAAACGTTTGAAATTTTTCATCACTACTACCTCCTTAGATAAAAATTTCTTTCGTTTGCGCTTCTCGTGCGCTTTTAATAAAACGCCCATGCTTACAATATATCATACCTTCCAAATTTTGTCAATACCTATATAAAAAATTTTGTCAATATCTATATAAAAAAGCCCTGCGGTTGGCAGGGCTTTTCTCAATGATTTGATTATTTCGCGTTCTTTTCCTTGAATCTTGCTTTTGCTCGCAATTCGCTATCCAAAATACGCTTTCTGATACGCAAGGACTTGGGCGTGACTTCTAACAATTCGTCGTCGGCAATAAATTCAAGACATTCTTCCAAACTCATTTTGCTAACGGGTACAAGCGTCAACGCGTCGTCGCTGCCCGAAGAACGGGTATTTGTCAAATGCTTGGTTTTACAAACGTTGACGTTGATATCGTCCGCTAAGTTGGTATAACCAACGACCATGCCTTGATATACGGGCGTGCCGGGCGTTACAAACAAATTCCCTCTGCCCTGCGCGTTAAACAACCCGTAGGTAACCGCTTCCCCCGTTTCAAACGCCACCAGCGAACCGGTATTTCTGCGCTGCATATCCCCTTTGTAGGGCTCGTAGGAATAGAAAATCGTGTTCATGATACCTTGCCCCTTGGTGTCGGTCAAGAACTCGCTCTTATACCCGAACAAACCGCGGGAAGGCACGGTAAATTCCAAACGCATGCGATTCCCGATCGCCGTCATTTGCAACAGAGTACCCTTTCTGTTCCCCATCGCGGAGAATACCGGACCCGTCATGTCCTCGGGTACGTCCGCAAGGAAACGTTCGATGGGCTCGTGACGGACGCCGTCGATGTCCTTATACAATACTTTGGGTGTGGAAACTTGGAACTCGTACCCCTCACGGCGCATCGTTTCAATGAGAATGGAAAGGTGCATTTCCCCTCTGCCGCAAACACGGAAACTGTCCGCGAACTCGGTGTCGTTCACACGCAACGAAACGTCGCGCAATAATTCTTTATACAATCTATCGCGAAGCTGACGGGAAGTAACAAATTTCCCTTCTTTTCCGGCAAACGGGCTGTCGTTGACGGAGAAAGTCATCTCCACCGTCGGGTCTTCAATTTTTACAAACTGCACGGGCTCGATTTTGGTCGCTTCGCAAACGGTATCGCCGATACTCAAACCGTCGATGCCCGAGAACATAACGATATCCCCTGCCTGCGCGCGTTCTACCTGCACTTTTTCCAAGCCCTCGATTTGGTACAAATTAGCAATCTTGCAGTTGGTACGGACTTTGCCCGGTTCGTTATAATTACAAAGCACAACGGGTTCGTTTGCGCGAATGACGCCGCGTTCGATTCTGCCGATACCGATTCTGCCGACAAATTCGTTATAGTCGATGCAAGAAACAAGGAGCTGACCGGGTCCTTCCAAGTCCATATCCATAGGCGGAATGGTTTCCAAAATCGTATCGAACAAGGGGTTGAGGTTTTCCTCTTGCTTGTCGGGCGTGAGCGACGCCGTACCCTGTCTGCCGCAGCAGTACACAATCGGGCTTTCCAACTGCTCGTCCGTTGCGTCGAGGTCCATCATCAAGAGCTGCATTTCTTCTACCACCTCGGCGATACGCGCGTCAGGTCTGTCCACTTTATTGATAACGATAATCGTTTTCAAACCAAGAGCCAACGCTTTTTGCATAACGAAACGAGTTTGCGGCAAAGGCCCTTCCGCGGAGTCCACGAGAATGATTGCGCCGTTTACCATTTTCAAAACGCGCTCTACCTCGCCCGAAAAGTCCGCGTGACCGGGCGTGTCGATGATATTGATTTTTACGCCCTTATAATGAGCGGACGTGTTCTTAGCTAAAATGGTAATGCCGCGTTCTTTTTCCAAATCCCCAGAGTCCATTACGCGGTCCTGTACCTGTTGATTTTCGCGGAATACGCCGCCTTGCGCCAACATTTCGTTGACGAGCGTGGTTTTGCCGTGGTCAACGTGCGCGATGATTGCTACGTTTCTCAAATCTTCTCTAATCATTTCTTGAAAACGCTCCTTACAGTAAATCTTTTCAACTTTATCATTTTAATACTTTTTCCCGTAATTGACAAGAAAATATAGCTCGTTTTAAAAAATTTTTTTTATAAAATATAAAAAATTTTCCGCAAAGCGGTTGCCTTACGGAATTTTTTTCGTGTTTATAATGGTTTTACCGCCTTATTTTCGTATTTTGTAAACCGAATCGTGTACCCGTTATCGTCCAGCGGTTCACCCTCGTCCACACATACGAAATCGGGGTGCGTATCGAGGTTAGGGAAGAATACTTCCGCACCGCCAACGGCGTCCACTTTGGTAACGAACGCGCCGTGGCAATAGGGCAAAAGTTCGCGGTAAATTTCGCCGCCGCCGATAACGAAAATATCCTCGTTTTCGCGGTTTCTCATCTCCGATTTTAACTGCTCGTAAGAACGGACAATTATGCAGTCATCGCGTACCTGCCCCCTCGAAATTACAATATTGACTCTATTTTTGAGGGGTTTTTGGTTGGGGAAAGAACGCAGCGTATTCCCACCCATAACAACGACGTGATTCAACGTCGTTTCGCGAAAAAATTTCATATCCCGAGGCAGGGAAAACATCATATCGTTCCCCTTTCCGATACCCCATTCTTGGTCAACGTGTACGATTGCGTAAATCATATCGCCACCGGAATTTTGCTGTTCAATTTTTCGTATTCGTAATCCACCAACTGGAAGCTATCCACCGTGAAATCATAGAAATTTTTAATATTCTCATCTATGATGAGCTTCGGGGCTTTATGCCTGGGATTCGCCAAAATTTCTTTCACGAGCGGAATATGGCGGTCATAAATATGCGCGTCCGCAATCACGTGTACAAGTTCTCCGGCTTTCAGCCCGGAAACCTGCGCAAACATAATCAACAAAATCGCATACTGTACAACGTTCCAGTTATTCGCCGTCAGCATATCGTTCGAACGCTGATTCAAAATCCCGTTCAACGTATCCCCCGTGACGTTAAACGTCATCGAGTACGCACAAGGATACAAATTCATTTCATGTAAGTCTTGGAAATTATAAATATTCGTCATAATACGACGGCTTGCCGGGTTGTGTTTCAAATCGTATAAAACGCGGTCAACCTGGTCAAATTCACCCTCTTTATACTGATGTTTTACACCAAGCTGATAGCCGTACGCCTTGCCGATAGAACCCGTTTCATCCGCCCAACTATCCCAAATATGAGAATTCAAATCATGGATATTATTGCTCTTTTTCTGCCAAATCCAAAGCAATTCGTCCACGCAGGATTTAAACGCCGTGCGGCGCATCGTGAGAATGGGAAATTCTTCCTGCAAGTTATAGCGGTTGACGATGCCGAATTTCTTTACCGTATGCGCAGGCGTGCCGTCTTCCCACTTGGGGCGAACCTGCAAATCCGTATCCCAAAACCCGTTTTCCATAATATCCTGCATGTTTTGCGCAAAAATTTCATCCGCTCTGCTCATTTCCCTTCTCCTTTGTTTTTTTAATCCTCTACCGTTTCAATGTAAAAACTGACCGGCCGAAATCCGTCGTTGCAAGAAATCATCGCCGATTTCTCGTTCTTCATCCAGCCGTCGTAAAAATTACCGCCGCCACGCGCAAGCTCCTGCACGAACGGGCGCATGCTTTCCCACGCGCTTTCGCAAAGTCCCTCGGGCCGTTCCCCGTTTACAGAGAAAAACACCTGCCCCTCCGCCACGTCGCAAGCGTGCTCGATAGGGTTTTCGTATTGCTGAATTAGGTCTTGATGAATTACCTTTCTGACCGCTGTAATTTTACACTTTTTCATACTTTTTCCATTATATCATAACCCACCCCCACTCGTCAAGGTTTGGACAAGTTTTTTTTAATAAAAAACTTTCTCTCTTTTTGGGATTATTTTTCCGAAAAAGTTGACAAAAGCAGAAAAAATGGGTATTATATATGTGTATGCAAAAAATTAAATGAAGGAGATTCTTATTCTATGAACAAGAAAACCGTAAAAGACGTAGACGTAAAAGGCAAAAAAGTCCTCGTTAGATGTGACTTTAACGTACCCATGAAAGACGGTGTCATCACCGACGAAAACCGTATCATCGG
>JAZQGK010000085.1:0-3043 GCA_045539975.1 Candidatus Scatosoma sp.
TTGCGAGCCTTACATACAGTTTAGCACGGAGGAGCTTTTTTGTATAGCAAATGGTAGGCTTGAAGCTAAAGCTATTTGCCACCAGCACAGCTGGTGGGTTTTGAAAGGGAGTTGCATATTGCAACTCCCTTTCTCTTTACAAAAAACGGCACGCGCCTTCGCCTGCCGTTTTTATCATACCCGTTATATTTACTTTTTCCATTCGTCGGAGTCAGGATCGCGCGAAGTGGACGGCGAAGTCCCTTTCCAATGCAACTCAAAATCGTCCTTACGACATCTTTTCAAAGCACTGCTTATACACAACTTTTTAAACTGCTCAAAGTTATCCAAAACGTACTTTATCTCTTCGCTGCCCGTCAATTCGTAATACTGTTTATACAAACGTTCCGCCGTTTCCCATTGTGGCCAAAACCGATTTTCATAGCGGATTCGGTGATGCCTGTCGCTGCATATCTCCGCCATGTACAAAACTTCCTCCGGCGTCGGGTCTTTCGCCTTTTCTTGTAACATGGCAAACGCCGTCTTTTGCTCCGGCGTTGGCGGTGGAGAACTCAACGAGCTTTTCAACGGTAAACTCGAGAATAACCTTTCAATTTCCTCACAGGATTCCGGCACGGGTCGTTTTTCCACTGCCGCCGCTAATGCTTCTAAATCAAATTGTTTCGTTCCTTGTTCACTCATGACAATCCCCCTATTTATGTCTTTATCTACTTACTACGCAGTTCAAAAAATGCCGCGTTGCCAACACTTTCAAAATCCACAACCAACTGCCCGTCCTGTATCTTGTATACGGCTTTCGACGCGCTGGGATAAGCAAGCGTCACTTGCTCGATTTCCCTATCAATAGGCACAACCACTCGGTTCCCACCCTGCAAGCACCAAACGGCAAGGTAAACGGTATCCCCAGCTATAAAACCTGCCGCAACGTTTTCCGCGCCAAAATGGGTAAACCCATTCGGGAAATACGGCAAAGCGTTCTTCTTGGCGTTTGCTATACTGTTATAATAGCGCACGCCCTCTTGCACGAGCGCAAACTGCGTCTCATTCAACAGCTCGATATGGCTAGCAAGATGCATACGACCTAAAAAGCTGTTCACCATATTCAATGCCACGCGTTCTTGGGAGATATTTTCCCTCACCCAAGCTTTGTCATAAGGCAACGGCAGCCCAATTTCGCCTGCGTCGATGGGATAGCTCCATACCGCCGCCTGCTCAGGCAGAACCGCGGAGAGGATATTCCCTGCGATGTACGGATATTTAAGATGGCTTACTTGGTCGGACGTGGACACGATAGAAAAATGAGAAAGCGTTTGATAATCCATGCGCATACCACCTGAAGAACAGGTTTCAAATAGTACGCTGGGAAAGCGGCTTCTCATAGTATCTACCCAGGCAAGGTACGCATTGGACGCCTGCTCTAAGCCTTCGCCAGCTGAATCTGCGTTATAATCCGTACCCACACCACAGTCCTGATTATAATCAAGTTTAATATATTCCGCGCCGTATTCTTCCACCATTCTGCGAATCGTTTCGCTCATGTATTCGACAACTTTTTTCGCACGGAAATCCAAGAAATATCTGCCGTTTACGCATATTTTTTTGCCGTGGCGCTGTAAAAAACAATCGTCGTCGTAATAGGCAAGCATTTCAGCGCAGTTTTTCCCGATAATTTCCGGTTCTATCCAAAGCCCTGCCCTCATGCCCAGAGAACGGATATAATCGGTGGTGGCTTTTACGCCGTCGGGGAAACGTTTGTTGCTTTCACGCCATTTCCCCACAAACGGATAAATGATATTGCCGTCCTCTTCATCGTGCCAACCGCAATCAATGACGTAATATTCCACTCCTGTTTTGGCAACGATAGGCGCAATTTTTTTCGTCTGTTCTTGCGTAGGGCTATCCCAAGAAAGATGCATATACTCGTTGAAAATAGCAGGCAGAGAAGCGTCCACCGCGCATTTTCCGGCAATATGACGGCGATATTTCGTCATTTCGCCAAGCACTTCGTTTTCCGTTTTACCAAAAGCCAAAGCTACGCAAACCGAACGATAGCGCTCCCCAGTTTCAAGCGTTTTGCACCAACCGCCAAAAGACGAGTTTGCACCGCCTAAATACAGGTAGTATTCCCCTAATCTGTCCGCAATTTCATAATACCACGAGTTGTTGCTTTCTATCTGAAACATCGTAATTTCGCCGCGAGCCTTATCTTCAATAAGCCCCTGCGGTAATTCCTCTTTGGTAGACCAACTGCCGACGTTGGCAAACGCGATTCTCTTTTGGCTCTGTATATTGGCGCGATACAAACCCAGTTCGGGGAAGGAATACGCCTGGGGCTGACATTCGCCATGATGGCTTTGAATAAAACGAGTAAAACGCAAATCGTTTGCGCTGTCAATCCCTTTTTCGCCGATACCGCCGCAAATAAAGGACGAAACCTCTTCCAAAGTAATCGGCTCGACGGAAATATTCTCCACTTCGGTATATACGCGAATGGCGTTGCAATTTTCATAGCCCGTAAACACCGTCGTCGTTTCAATCAAATCCGAACGCTGTTTTAAAACCAGAGTGTTTTCCGTCTGCGTGTGCGAGAGGTATTTCAAACGACAGCCTTCCGAAGAATTTGCCATTTTTACACCCATGTGAGAGGGTTTATTCTGCCCAGCAATTTGCACTTCAACGCATACCTGCCCCCCATGTGTATGTAAATTTCCGCATTTCTTTAACAATGCGTTACCGTCTACAATTTCTATGATAATTTCTTTAAACCGAATCGTCATGACGCGATCTCCTTTGCGCGTATTATACCACACTTTTATGCAAATTGCAATGGGATAAAAGCATTTTTTTCCGCGAAATATGTATGCTTATTTTCTATCTAAAACAAAATCTAAACACGCCAAACAAAATAAAGCGTGCGGCATTGACAATTATGAATACTTCGTGTATAATAAAAAGGTAGCAATACAATAACACGGAAACGGTAAAGATACTATGAATAACGAAATTAGAAAAACACTTGACGCGCTCTCGAACAACCAAATCA